>CALWSM010000001.1 GCA_944384185.1 uncultured Blautia sp.
AGCGGGATGCCGGCCATAGTAAACGGCACAACCGGCGAATTTTTCTTAGAGCCCGAGGAAGAGATCTGCCGGCAGGCACAGATATTAATGGAAGAGGAAGAAGAACAGTTTCATTTACTGCAGAACCAGAAGGGGAAAGAAACCATTACCACCTATGGGAAGAAAATACATCTGTATGCAAATATCGGAGGGGTAAAAGATGTGGGCTATGTATTAGAAAATGATGCAGAAGGGATCGGACTGTTCCGCAGTGAATTTCTTTACCTTGGCAGGACAGATTTTCCTCCTGAGGAAGAACAGTTCCAGGCATATAAGCAAGTTCTCCAGACCATGGCAGGGAAAAAGGTGATCATCCGTACCCTGGATATCGGGGCGGATAAGAAGGTGGATTATTTTAATCTTGAAAAAGAAGAAAACCCCGCCCTTGGCTACCGTGCAATCCGGATCTGCCTGAAGCAGCCGGAAATATTCAAGACACAGCTTCGCGCATTGCTCCGCGCAGGGGTATTTGGCAATCTGGCGGTCATGTATCCGATGATCATCTCTGTGGAAGAAGTAAAGAAGATCTATGAAATCCTTTCCGAGGCAAAAGCAGAACTGGATGAAATGGAAATCCCCTGTAAAATACCGGAACAGGGGATCATGATCGAAACTCCTGCAGCGGTGATGATCAGCGATGAACTGGCAGAGCTGGTAGATTTTTTCAGCATTGGCACCAACGACCTTATCCAGTATACCCTGGCCATCGACAGACAGAATGAAAAGCTGGATGCTTTTTACAACCCCCATCATAAGGCTGTTTTAAAGATGATCCAAATGGTAGTGGACAACGCCCACAAAGCAGGAAAATGGGCAGGGATCTGCGGAGAGCTGGGGGCTGACCCCGGGCTTACGGAAACTTTCATAAAAATGGGCGTTGATGAGCTTTCTGTAGCGCCCTCCATGATTTTAAAACTGAGAAAATTGATCTGTGAACTATAGAAAACAGACAGATAATTCCAGACAGTTGCAGGAGCGGCTCACTCGAGCCGCTCCTGCAACTGTTATATCAGGGCCATACCCCTCCGTCATATCACATCCAGGGAAAGATTTCCCGGCACCTTGGGCTTCACATTGATCTGGATCTGACAGTCCGCCGCATGCCGGGCGTTGATTTCCAGCGCATAATCGATAGCCAGGTCCAGTCCCTGCTCCTCTTCTTTCACAGCGATCTTCGTAGCGGCGATCCCCATCTGGAGATTTCCAAAAGGCGTGGCATAATATGTAAGATTTTTCTTATTCTCTTCAAAGATCATCTGAACATTGGTCACGCCTTTTTTTCTTACCTCAACGCTTTTGTCTGTGATCTTGATCGTGTTTTTCGTCGGCTCAGGAAAGCCCTCTGTCATTTCTTCATAAAAAATGTAATGATGGCCGTTTTTGTAGTAATAATCTCCCTTTGCCACCAGCTCTACTTCTTCGGGATTCTCTATGTCGTCCAGAGTCTGAAGTCCTTTGATCGTAATTAATACGTCCTTTTCCATCTCTTAATACTCCTCGATCTGTATCTGTTTGGCGCTCTTAACATCATAGGGCAGTATAGAATTGGCAAATTTCTGAAAATGTTCTTCCTCATCGCTGACAAAGAACCGGTAGGGAAACTCTTCCTCTTCTTTTCCCTCCCGTAAAAGATCCTTTTCTCCCAGCATCCTCTTCAGGGCCAGAGCCGTCTCATAGGCCGGGTTTACCAGCGTTACCCGCTCTCCCGCCAATTCTCTCAGCAGAGAACGGAGAAGGGGATAATGGGTACAGCCCAGGATCAGCGTGTCCACCTCCTGCTCCAGGAGAGGTTCCAGATATCGTCTGGCTACCGCCGCTGTGATCTCATCCTTCAGCCAGCCCTCTTCCACCAGGGGCACAAACAGGGGACAGGGCTGTCCGATCACCTGGATCCCCGGATCTGCTTTCTGGATCACCTTCTGGTACAGGCCGGACTTTACCGTGCCTCTGGTGCCGATCAGACCGATCTTTCTATTTTTCGTAGTTTCCACCGCCACCTTTGCCCCCGGTTCTACTACGCCGATCATGGGCAGATCTGTCTCGGAAGAAATCGTCTCCAAAGCCAGAGCGCTGGCTGTATTGCAGGCCACCACAATGGCCTTCACATTCTGGGTCTTCAGAAAACGGACAATCTGTCTGGAATAACGGATAATGGTTTCTTTGGATTTGCTTCCATAGGGAACTCTGGCCGTATCGCCGAAATATACAATTTTTTCCTGGGGAAGATTCCTCATGATTTCTCTGGCTACGGTCAGCCCTCCCACCCCTGAGTCAAACACTCCGATAGGGGCGTCCTTTAACTGCTTCATAAATCAACCTCTTTAACTGTTAATATCACTGTGTCTCATTGTACCCTTAACAGCTAAAGATTTCAAGCCTAAAACCATTTAAAACCTATCCTTACCTTTTTCTTTTCCGCCTGATTCCCCAGGATCCTCTGAAATTCCTCTTCTGTAAGAAGTTCTTTCAGTTCTTCTTTCTTATCCCCTGTGACGATCCCCCAGGTATCGTCAATAAAGCAGAGGCTGGGATAAAGAACGCACCACCAGTTCTTTCCCTCCCCTCTGCCGATCCGGACGTTCAACGCCTCATATTCCCCCGCCGGGAAGGTACAGTCCCCATAGGTCTTATCTGGGAAATAAGTTTTCTCCACACAGGCGGTCACGGGATAGGTTTTTCCCATATTTTTCACTGTTCTCCCGGCGGTCTCTTGTATTTTTGACAGATTTTCAAGAACCCAGCTCCTGGTTTCTTCAAGATCCGCCTCTTCCCCCAGATTTTTCTCCAGACATTCTACAACGGAATTTTTCACCTCCATCTTCAATTCCTGGTCTTCTTTACTGTCGCTGTTGGCAATGACATGAAGGCGGAAGATTTCCTCAGCGATCCCCGCCTGGATCTCCCGGTCCAGGCGTTCCTGCAGGTCCTCATTCTCTTTTCCCAGAACGGCATTCTGCCGGGAAAGGGTCAGAAGCGCTCCTGTCAGCCCTATCAGTAAACTCCATAACAGAAACCTCCGCCTCCCTGTTCTTCTTTTCTCTTCTCTCATCCCTCTCATCTGTACGGCACCTCCTGCTCATTCTATCAGGAGTGTTGACGGATACTGGGCTTCTTATTCACAATAGTTACTTCCGGAAGCCCGGGATATTCTTCTTCTCTGTGCCATGCTCCGTAAAGGTCCTGGAGGATCACTGGCTTCTGCTTTTTCTTGTCCAGGGTATTTTCCAGGATCCCTGTAAGATAGTCTCCTACAGAATCCACTCCCTGCCCGTCCAGACTCATCAACGTCTCTATATTTTCTGTGGTAAACACATATATATTTCCCGCCACCGCCGGATTTTCTTCCAGAAAACCCAGGAGTTCCGCCATAGCCTCCCTGTTTTCTGTAATCCTTTTCCCAAGGATAATCGCTTTCATATGTCCCATATCCAGATAATTTTCCTGATTTTCCCGGAATCGTTCCTGGGCGTCTTCCAGCGTGGCTCCTTCATAAACCAGAGCCTGTTCCTCTCCGGACTGGGTTTCCTCCTTGTCCTGTCCCGTAACCTTGGACAACTGGGGGATCCCGTAGCTCAACCGGTAATATCCGTTCTCATAATCCACTCCCATGGACATGGGAAACACCCGATCCTCCAAGGAGATCCCGCATCCGGACAACGCCAGCAGCGTCAGAAGAAAAAGCCCGGCCCTTGGTATCTTTCCTTTTTTCCCTGTAAACCCGGAAAGTAAAAGGAGAAGGAGCAGCATTGGTCCGTAAAATCCCATGGTAAACCGGATAAAAAATTCCGGATGGATCTGAGCCCTTTCGCAGCCCAGCGCCCCCAGCACTACGGCTCCTCCAGCCACAAGCGCTGATTTTTCCAGATGGATCCTTACCAATAGTTCATGACTATAAAAAAAGACGCTGCCAATGGCAAAAAGAAGGCTGAACACTAAAGCGGCCACCCAGAAGAGATCCACTCTTTCCAGGAAATCCCCAGGCAGACGTACGCCGCTCATAAGCCGGATAACCGGAAATTCTTCGTGTTCATAGCTTCCCAGTCCAAAGCTTCCCTGAAGGAGGATCAGGGTCAGGGTCAAAAGGCCTGCAATCACTCCCAGGACGGCCCACATAACCTTTCCCGTACCTGCCGGATGCTTTACATTCCCCAGAGCAACAGGCAGAAAAGCAAAAGGAAGAAAAACACACAGCATCTGCCAGCTTCCTCCGGCCCATCCTGCAAAGGACAGGGTTCCCGTTTCCTCCAGATATTCCGGCCGAACCTGGGTCGCCGCCAGAAGGAGCATGCCCGCCAGGATCAGGAACAGGACAGGAAAGGAAACTTCCGCCATTCTCCCCCGCCTTTCCAGGCCCTGATGGCTGCCCAGATATGCGGCAAAGGCTGCCAGAAGGATCACAATCCAGGAAGGACTTCCTTCTATGAGAAATTCACCGGTAATCCTTGCCGTCATCAGCAAAAGAAAGACCCCCACAAACCAAAGCCAGGATGTGTAGAGAAGAATAAAGGCTTTTCCCCATATTTTCCCCATATATCCTTCCGGATCCCGGAAGGTATTTCTGGCCCGGATAAAATAGATACCTAAAACCCCATAGAGTCCGGCTCCGGTAAGAATGCACAGCACTCCCTGCCGTCCTGTCATATCCGGCAGTACAGGAACCGCTAAAAAATAGACGCCGAGAAGGCTGGTAAGCATCTGCCGGAAGAGCTGTCTATGAGAAATCCTTGCATTATCGGTGTACATGCCCTTCCTCCTTTTTTCTCTTCTTATGCCATATTTTTATCTGTTCTTCCTTTCTGGCGTAAACAGGCCGTTTGTTGAGCAAAGGCAGGGGAAAACGGATAAAGCTGTCTCTTTCTCCGCAGTATCCCTCTTTATTCTGCGCTGCAAAGGGCGACAGATAAGGGATCCCGAAGCTTTTTTGCCCTGCCAGATGGCTCAGCACCAGATACAGTCCCAGGATCATTCCGAAAACTCCCAAAGTTCCTCCCAGCATGATAAATCCGAATTTTAAAAGACGGAAGGGAGCGGAGAATTCATCGGCAGGAATGGCCAGCGAGCTGAGGGCCGATACAGCTACTACCACTACCACGATAGGACTCACCAGATTCGCCGTCACCGCCGCCTGCCCGATGATCAGGCCCCCCACGATCCCGATGGTGCCGCCTAAAGGGCCGGGCATCCGCACTCCCGCTTCCCGTATCATCTCAAAGGCCAGCTCCATGAGAAGGATTTCCAGTATCCCGGGAAAAGGGACTCCCTGCCTGGCTTCCGAAAAGGACAGGATCAGGTTGGTGGGCAGCACCTGGGTGTGAAAATTCGTCACCGCCAGATAAGCGCCGGAAAACAGCATAGTCATAAGTACAGCTCCATAGCGGAGAATCCGCTGAAGGGATACAATGGCAAAGCGGTTGTAGTAGTCTTCGCTGACCTGCAGAAAATCATTGAAAACCGCCGGCAGCAGCAGACCAGCCGGAGAATGGTCGGTAAGGATCAGGATCCTGCCGTTTAAGATCTCGGCGGCACATTTATCCGGCCGCTCTGTAGTCTGAAACTGAGGGAAGGGAGACAGCCAGCTGGTCTCGGTCATCTGTTCCAGGATCCCGGTATCCAGCACCCCGTCTATGATAAAGCTGTCCAGTCTTTTTTCAATTGCTTCCACCAGCCCCGGCCGGACCAGGTCTTCCATATACAGAACCTGGACCACTGTCTGGCTTCTCTCCCCCAGGATCTTCTGCTTCACCTTCAGCCGGGTGTCCCGGATCCTTTTGCGGACCAATGCAGAATTTGTCTTTACGGAATCTGTAAATCCTTCTTTAGAGCCCCGAAGGACCTTTTCCCTGTCGGATTCCGATACGCTCAGATTGGGATAGCCTTTACTGGAAATTTTCACAGCTCTGGCATATCCGTCCAGGAAAAATACGGCGTTTCCAGCCAGCGTGGAGGCAAAAACCTCTTCCATAGTATCCAGAGGCTGGACGTCGGAAATCCCCATACCATTGTCCTTTACAAATTCCAGGATCTTGTGGGAAGGCATTTCCCACATATGATTGACCAGCTTGCCGATCACAGAATCCTCCAACACCATATTACTTACCGCCACTTCAATATAGACTACCAGGCACCGGATCTTCCGTCCTTCTCCCAGAAGCATAGGGCGGATAATAAAATCATCGCAGTTCTCCAGCCGTTTTCTTACATAAGCTTCATTTTCTTCTATCCTGCAGGAAATTTTCTGTTCCATTTTATTTCTCCTTCCCGGGCTTATCCAATCGCTTCGGCTCCGCCTCACGATTGCTGCGATAACGCACAGCTCGCTGCTCCGCTGCTCGCTGTACTTGCCCGGCAAATGTCTGCCCGTGCAAGCACGGCAGCCGCTTCCCGGGCTTATCGCACAAAGAGCGCCGCCAGGTTTGGTGCGCTCTTTTAGTGTGTGTTTTTTTTTCTGTTTTTATTCGTTGTCCTGGTTCAGGCCCCGGATGATGGCTTTCTGCTGGTTATCGATATGGACCCGTATGCAATCCAGGGCTTTTGTCTCGTCTCCTGCCCGGAGAGCCTCGCAGATGGAACGGTGCTCTTCCGCCAACGTCCGGCGGACTGCGATGTCCTTCAGATATTCTACCCGGTAACGGTACATCTGTTCCCGAAGATTGTTCAACATCTGTACCAGCCTCTGATTATTGGTAGCCTTATAGATCGTATCATGGAATTCCACGTCCAGTTCTGCCAGCTCTGTCAGATTTCCCCCTTCGATCCTGGCCTGAAATTTTCCTTCGATCTCATCCAGCTTATCCAGTTTTTCCCTGGTAATGCGCTGGCAGGCCAGAGAAACCGCCAGCACTTCCATGCCCTTCCGCACCTCCAGTACATCGTTCAGATCCCTCTCTGTTATAGAAGCCACCTTGGCGCCCTTTCTGGGAGCCATCACCACCAGTCCCTCCAGTTCCAGCTTTCGGATCGCCTCTCTGATCGGCGTCCGGCTCACTCCCAGCTTATCAGCCAGGGCGATCTCCATCAGCCGCTCTCCCGGTTTCAATTCTCCTTTTAAAATAGCTGCCCGCAGCGTGTTAAACACCACGTCCCTTAAAGGCAGATATTCATCCATATGCATTTCCAGCTCCATGTTTATTTCCTCCTTCCTCCGTTGTTGAACACTGTGGTCAAGAAAACCGTCTTCGCCAGATGGCTGGCCCGGAGCGCCTCGCAGGCCTGCTGGGCCGTATGTCTATCGTCAAAAAGCCCGAATACGGTAGGACCGCTGCCGCTCATAAGAGCGTTCAGGGCTCCATGCTCTTTCATGTGGTCCTTGATCTCCTGGATCACCGGATATTTGGGAATGGTCACCGTCTCCAGAACATTCCCCATCAGATCGGCGATCTTATACAGATTCTGCCATTGAATGGCTTCCAGCATTCCGTCGATATTGGGATGTTCTTTCAGCTTATCTGCATGAAGGTTTTCATAAACAAATTTTGTGGAAACACTGATCCCCGGCTTGCCGATCAGCACATAACAGCCGGGACATGGGCTCAGAGAACGGAGCTTGTCCCCGATCCCCTCTGCAAGGGCGGTTCCCCGGAGAAGGCAGTAGGGAACATCCGCCCCCACCTTTACCCCTCTCTCCATCAGTTCTTTTACAGAAAGACCCAGACCAAACAGACGGTTGACGCCGATCATGGCCGCCGCTGCATCCGAACTTCCTCCCGCCATGCCGGCGGCAACCGGAATAAATTTCTGCAGTTCCACAGTGATCCCCCTGGAGATCTGAAATTCGTCCATCAAAAGCCTGGCCGCTTTATACACCAGATTATTTTCATTTGTGGGAATAAAAGGAAGATTGGTGGAAATATGGATTCCCGGCTCCTGGCAGATCTGGATTTCCAGTTGGTCGTACATATTAATGGTCTGCATGATCATCCGCAGCTCATGATATCCGTCTTCTCTTTTTCTCAAAACATCCAGTCCCAGATTGATCTTGGCCAGCGCTCTTAATCTCATGATCGTTCCTCCCTTATCTCCTGTATATTGTATCCCTTCTGATACATTCCATTCTAGCGGAAATAATCGCATTTTTCAACCTAAAATAAGAGTATCCCCGGAAACTCCGGGATCCGCCCCGGAGTCTTCGCAGGATACTCTCCATTCCGTCATCCTTCTACTTTTTTCATAAGGATCAGGGTATCATAGGGCCTGATCTCCCGGTCCTCCAGATGGTTCAGCTGGGTAATGGTCTCTATGGTGGTATAAAATTTCTTTGCAATATCCCAGAGAGTATCCCCCGGCTGGACCTGATATCCAACGATCCCCGGCATACTGCTCAGCTTTTCCCGGTCCAGCTCCTTCTCCTCGATCCCCCGGATAACGCCGGTCCTCATACCTTTCAGTACCAGTGCGTTCAGGTTAATGATGATCTTCACCTCGATCTCATCGCTGTCGATCATCGTGGTGGAGAGCTGTTCCAAATCTGTGCGCAGATGATAGGTACAGTCCCCGGAGATTCCCGGAGCTTCGATAAGATGGGAAAAGGGGATCATGGTTTCCATGGAATAAAAAGGCATCTCGTCATCGCTGACAATATACAGGATCCGTACCTGAACGATCCCTTCTACCAGTATGCCCCGGTCTGTGATACTGGCCTCATCGATCTTTACATTTCCGTCGCTATGGCAGATCTGAAGGATCTTGCCCTGGCTGTTCTCGGCCTTTACCCGGTCGCTGACCTTACACTTGGAAAAGTTTTTCACCAGCAGGCTTTCCAGTCTTTTGTCCTCCCGGAGAGCCTGACAATCTCTGGCCGGGGTATAGACATCCAAAAGCAGGGAAATTTCTTCCTCTTCATAGATATTCATTTCCAGCTCCAGGACCGCATCTACCCCGATCATCCGCTCTTCCCCGTCTTCATCCTGCTTTACCTTCAGATCACTCTGAGCCATGGAAACTTCCACATTGGGGATCATATCCGTGCTGCACCCGGGGCACTCCAGCTCCTGGTAAAAAGGAAGGGAATGCTCCAGCCACTGAAGAGAGTTATTGTCGTCGTTTCCCCGGTACAGGACAAAAACAAAGAGCTCTCCCTTTACCCCTATCCTGTCCTGCTCTGTCCGGATATCCAGCCCCCGGATCTCCACCGTGTCCCACAGAAGCTGATAAATATCCGGCTTATTGGACGCCAGGCTGATATCTTCCTTCACCCGCATAGTATCTTTTTTATGTATGGCCGTTCCCATAACAGAAAGGTCTTCCTTCTTCTGGGAAATATCCGGATCTTCCACGCCCACAGGCAGTTCCGTCTCCTTTACTTCTTCTGCATAGGCGGTAAAGGTTACCAGAGCTTTGATGTTCAGTTTTCTGGAATTGATAAAATGCACCGTGAGATCTTCGATCTCCCACTTCAGCTGGACCTTATCACCATTTTCCAGGCCCTCCAGATTCAGATTTTCCCCCAGGGGAAGATTCCCCATCAGGCTTTCAATATTCCGCTCCTCGCTGTCGCTGACATATAATAGGAACACCTGCAGAGCCCCGGTAATGTAGGCCTTTCCTTCCGTGATCTGGATATCCTCGATCTGGATATTCCCCTTTTTCTGGATCATACGTCCCATATCCGGCTTAACGTCCGGCACATTCATATCTTCATCAAAAGTGATCTGGCTCACCGCCTGGCATTTTCTCTCCAGCATATGCACTTTTTTCGTGATCAGTTCCACACCATTACCCCTTTTCTATTCAAAAATCACCGGCTCCTCCCGGTATTTCATCTTCACCACCAGACAGGGATAAGAAGGCTCGTCTGTCAGCTCTTCCCGGTCCTCAGGTCCCATCAGCACCGTCTTGAGATGGATCGCATTCTCCCACAGGGACAGATCTTCGATCTGAATGCTGTATCCTCCGCTTTCTTGTTTTCCATAACCTTTCAGCAGATAAAGATATCCCTGGTCCTCGTAGGTCATCTGAAACTCTTCTTCCCTGTTTTCCTGGATCAGTTCTTTTACCTTATCCGGATAATCTTCCTCCTTCATCACCGTGTATTCCGGTTTTACCCCGTCTCCTGCCCGGACTTTTTCAATACTGCAGCCTCCCAGAAAGCAGCAAAGCGCCAAAAAAAGCAGGATCCCTGCTCTATATCTTTTCAATCTTCCTGCAATCCTCGTTTCGTCGATCTTATCCCTAATTTATGCGGAGTTTGCGAAAAATATACCTGTTTTTCCTTGCGGATTTTACAAACACTTATTATAATAAATAGATAACAGCCTTCTATACCATTTGGTATAGAAAATAGATTTTGTAAAGGATTGGAATATTATGTTTCGTTTTATTATCATCTGTATTATCGTAGTGGGATATCTGATCTTATCCATCCCCATACTTTTCGGCGAATGGATCCTGGGGAAATTCAGTAAAAGGAAAAAGGATATCAGCTCTCTTCGGATCATCCAGGCGGTGTTCCGGCTGATCCTGAAGGTTACCGGCGCAGAGATCACCGTCATCGGCCATGAAAAAGTTCCAACAGACCAGGCGGTTTTATATATCGGCAACCACAGAAGCTTTTTCGATATCCTTCTCACTTATGTCCTCTGTCCGGACATCACAGGTTATGTCGCCAAAAAGGAGATGGAGCCTATCCCCCTTCTCTCCAATTGGATGCGGTATCTTCACTGCCTCTTCCTGAACCGGAAGGATATCAAAGAAGGGCTGAAGACCATACTCACCGCCGTAGAGGAAGTGAAAAGCGGCGTATCCATCTGTATTTTCCCGGAAGGCACCCGGAACAAAGGGGATAACGAGCTGGAGCTTCTCCCCTTCCATGAAGGGAGCTTTAAGATCGCTACCAAAACCGGATGTCCGGTGATCCCCATGGCCATCCACAATTCCGCCCAGATCTTTGAAGCCCAGTTTCCTAAGATCCGTCCCTGCAAGGTGGTGGTAGAATACGGAGATCCCATCTATCCTGACCAGCTCTCAAAAGAAGACAAAAAGCATCTGGGTCTTTATACCCAGAATATCATCCGTAAAATGCTGGAAAAACACCAGACAGCAGCATAAAAAATTCCACTGCCCGGAGGAATATCTATATGGTCAGCAACGACCAGATCTATATCCCTCCGGCAGTGGAAAACTTCCGAAGATTTATTCTTGAAGAGCTTCCAGGATCTTTCCAAACTCCATAAAGTGGGAAGCTTTTACTAAAATATGATCCCCCTGCCCCAGGATACAGGGAAGCTCTTCCAGCAGCTCCTCCTTGGTGGCAAAGTGCCGGATCTCCTTTGCAGGGGCCGTAAGCTGGGCGGCCTCCGCCATATAGGCGGACAGCTCTCCCACGCAGAGGAGTACGTCAATATTTCTGGAAGCGGCGTATACGCCTACCTCCCGATGCATATCTACCTGATCCTCTCCCAGCTCTCCCATATCTCCCAGGATGGCCACCTTCCGGCCAAGGGCGTCAGAAAGAATATCCAGAGAGGCTTTCATAGAAACCGGATTTGCATTGTAGCAGTCGTCAATAATGGTGTAACGGTCTGTATTTATAATATGGAACCGGCCGCTTACCGGCTGGAGGCTCTGGATCCCTTCTTTGATTTCCTCTTGTGACAGGCCGTAGATCTGTCCCACTGCTGCGGCAGCCAGGGCGTTATATACCATATGCCGTCCCGGCACCGGGATCAGGACCTGGAAGGAATCCTCTCCCATATGGATCCGGCAGGAGATCCCCCGAAGGCCCTCCGACTGCACCTGATCCGCCCAGATTCCCTGATGGTTCTCCAGTCCGAAAAATACAGGCCGGATCCCTTTCACTTCTTTTACCGTCACCAGCTTGTCGTCATCGCCGTTTAATACGATATGTCCGTCATCCTCCAAAAAATCAAAGATTTCGGTTTTTGCTTTCAGGATCCCGTCTCTGGACTTAAGAAATTCCAGATGGCACAGGCCGATGTTTGTGATCACACAGGTATCCGGTCTTGCGATCTTGGCCAGCCGGTGCATCTCTCCGAAATCGCTGATCCCCATTTCCAGCACTGCCATCTCATGTTCTTCCCTCAGGTTAAACACTGTAAGCGGCAGTCCCAGTTCATTATTAAAATTCCCCTGGGTCTTCAGCACCTTATATTTCTGAGAAAGGACCGATGCGATCATCTCTTTGGTGCTTGTCTTTCCCACGCTGCCTGTGATCCCCACAACAGGGATCTGCAGCTGTTTCAAATAATATTCCGCAATATCCTTTACCGCCTGGAGAGAGGATTCCACCTGGATATAGGGGTAAGGCTTTTCTCCCAGATCCTTCTCGGAAAGAGTGGCCAGAGCCCCCTTTTCCATAACTCCCTCTATAAAATCATGTCCGTCCGCCCTTGCCCCTCTGATGGGCACGAAAAGACTCCCCTCCTGAACTTTTCTGCTGTCTGTGCAGATCGCTGCCGCTTCTCTGGTCTTATCTGCTTCAGAGCCTTTATAAATTCCCTTACATGCCTGGGCGATATGCTCTAACGTCAGATTCTTCATTGCCTGTTCCCCCTAACGATATTTATTTAATGAAACCTCTATCAATTTTTCGCAAAGCCGGGGATAACTGATCCCGATCACCTTTGCTTCCTGAGGGATCAGGCTGGTCGGCGTCATTCCCGGCAGGGTGTTTGCTTCAAGGCAGTACATATTTCCTTCTTCGTCCATAATAAAGTCCAGTCTGGCATAGGCCTGAAGATGGAGGGCTTTGTAGCCCCGTTCCGCATAATCCTGCATCTCCTTGGTAAGCATTACCGAGATATCTGCAGGGCAGGTTTCTACACAGGAACCTGCCTGATATTTATTCTTGTAATCATAGAAACCTTCCAAAGGAGCGATCTCGATGACCGGATAAGCCTTTCCATCTACCACTGCCACCGAGAATTCCCGACCCTGGATAAATTGTTCTACCACAACCTCGTCCTCGTAAGAAAAAGCTTCTGCCAGAGCCATTTCATATTCTTTCTGATCTTTGGCAATACACACTCCCACGCTGGAGCCTCCGCAGCAGGGCTTGACAATTACCGGGAAGTCCATGCCGTAGTCGGCCAGTCTGGAAGTACAGGTTTTCTTATCCAGAGCGACTCCTTTGGGCGTGGGAACCCCCGCCGCCTCAAAGATCACTTTTGTGATCCCTTTGTCCATGGCCATGGCGCTGCTTAATGGATCTGAACCGGTGTAGGGAATACCCATCAGATCCAGTACAGACTGAACCTTTCCATCTTCGCCGTTGGCTCCATGAAGGGCCAGGAACACGATGTCTGCCTTTTTGCAGATGTCCAGTACATAGGGGCCGAAAAATTCTTTTCTTTCTTTCATGGTCTTTTCCAGCTCCCGGCTTTTTTCCTGCATCCAGGCAGCCTCTTTTTCCACGTCGTAATCTGCGGGAAAAAGATCTTCCTCCAGCATCTCCCGTCCGAAGTAAGCGTCTAAGAGGATCGCTCTGTGATTTCTCTCCCGAAGGGCTGCGCAGATCCCTTTTCCGGAAACAATGGAAACCTCTCTCTCTGTGCTGTTTCCCCCTGCTAAAACTACTATATTCATATCTTAACTCCTTTTGTACCTGTTATCTTAGTATACTACTACAGGAACTCCTTTTTCGATATTATTATAAATTGTGGCTGCATTTTCTGTAGGCGTATTCACACAGCCATGAGAACCGTTGTTTAAATAGATAGACCCTCCGAAGCTGGATCTCCAGCTTGCGTCGTGGATACCTACGTTTGCATAGAAAGGCATCCAGTAGGACACTGCGGAATTGTACCCTTCTCCTACTAAGGTAGCGTCACGCTCTTTATACATGATGGCGTAAACTCCTGTATGGGTATCCCAGCCTTTGTTGTGGCAGCCGGTGACCACATCTGTATCTACGATCAGCCGCCCTTCTTTATAAAACCACATGTGCTGCTGGTCCAGACTGATCTCCACATAAGTATTTCCTATGTCGTTGGCGTCCCTGCAGTATCCGGTATAAGTATATGCCGGCTCAATGGTCTGGCTCTGTCCGCTCTTAATGGCGTCTATGATCTTCGTGGTGGTATCATTGGGTGCGATCAGCCAGCCGTAATCTCCTCCGCTGACGGTGATCGTCTGCCCGGAAGATGTCTGAAACTGCCTGGACATACCGAAGGTATCATATTTATATTGGAGCTGCTGCACATATTCCCGTACCTTTTCCCGGTCCAGATCCACCTGGCCTTCCTCATTGGTGATCAGCCAGTCCTTCATCACATCACCGTTGACGACCTCCTGCCTGTCTGAAAAACTGATGGTAACGGTTACAGTAAGGAATTTATTTCCTTCATCTCTCTGTTTCGCCAGATTCTCATCTGTACTGAGAACCGCCGGCTCTATGTAGCAGCCTGCCTGATCCAGATCCAGAAGGGTTTCTCCACTGTTAACGGCGTTCTTCACCGCTTCTCTTACTTTATCCCGGTCAAGAGCGGTTCCCTTGGTTTCCTCCACGATCACATACTGTCCATCCTGCACCTCCAGATGTGCGTCCACAGGCTGTGTCACATTTTCCTCCCTAAAGCATTCCAGCCCATCCACCGCTCCGTTTAATGCATTTTCGTCATAAGAAACAGCGGCGGACAGTACATGCTCCTGCTGTGATGTAAAAGCCAGAAACCAGGCAAAGGGATTCTGCTGTTTTTTTATTTCCTGTATCTTCCCGTCGCTTACGTATTCCATATGGATCTGGGAAGCGTCGATGGCCTCGCTTTTATCCCCCCGTTCTTTCAGTACCAGCTGGTAAGATTCGATCCGGCTTTTCATATTCTCCTCCACCTCTTCTACGGTCCTTCCCGAACAATCCAAACCGTTGATCTTGGTCCCGGACAAGAAGCGGCCGGAATAATAAAACACGCCGATAGCGTAGGCAATGACCAGAAGGGCCACATATCCCATAAGTACGCCCAGCATGACCTTTTTTGCTTTTTTATATTTTCCTTTCTTACCTTTCTTTTTTGCCATATTCCCTACCTCTTTTCAACTCCCGCTGTTTCGTTTCAGTATAGCACAAATTTTCTTCGATACCAACCCCGTATCCGGGAGATTTCTCATATTTCTTTTCCGGCAGATCCTGCCTCTGTCCCTTGCCGGAGCCTATCATAAAAAATTGGCGCCGTGAGTCTTCACAGCGCCTTAAGATTCCTGACGGAGCCGCCGCTCCGTTTATTTTTCTTCCAGTATTTTGTCAATACTGATCAGCTTCACGCTGAGAACAAAGATTTCTGTCGCCAGCTTCAGCTCTTCCAGTGACGGAAAGCTTGGAGCAATACGGATATTGCTGTCTTTCGGATCCTTCCCGTAAGGATAGGTAGCCCCGGCATCTGTCATTTTCAGTCCGGCTTCCGCTGCCTTTGCCACGATTTTTTTTGCGCAGCCTTCCATTGCGTCAAAAGAAATGAAATATCCTCCCATAGGCTTGGTCCAGGTTCCGATCCCGGCTTCTCCCAATTCCTGCTCCAGGGTGTTTTCCACTGCCTCGAATTTCGGGCGGAGGATCTCTGCATGCTTCTTCATATGTTTGTGCATACCTACAATGCCGCCAAAGAAGCGTACATGACGGAGCTGGTTGATCTTGTCATGACCTATGGTCTGTACTGTCATATATTCCTTAATATCCGCCAGGTTTCTGGGAGACGCTGCAACTGCGGCAATCCCGGAACCCGGGAAAGTAACCTTAGAAGTAGAAACAAATTTATAAACCATATCCGGATTGCCTGCTTTTTCACATTCGTCCAGGATCTCCACCAGAAAATCCTGGTGTTCGTCATAGAGATGATGGATGCAGTAAGCGTTATCCCAGAAAATACGGAAGTCTTCCGCCGCCGGTTTCAATCTGGCAAATCTCTTAACGGTCTCTGCGGAATAAGTGATCCCCTGAGGATTGGAATACTTGGGCACGCACCAGATACCTTTGATGGCAGGGTCAGCGCTTACCAGCTCTTCTACCATATCCATATCCGGTCCGGCAGGCGTCATGGGAACATTGATCATCTCGATACCGAAATACTCTGTGATCCGGAAATGACGGTCATATCCTGGAACCGGACATAAGAATTTTACTTTATCCAGTTTGCACCATGGAGTGCTGCCGCAGACGCCGTGGGTCATGGAGCGGGAAACCGTATCAAACATCACGTTCAGGCTGGAATTTCCGAAGATAATGATATGTTCCGGAGAAATCTCCATCATCTCTCCCAGAAGCCTTCTGGCCTCGGGAATACCTTCCTGAAGTCCGTAGTTACGGCAGTCAACGCCGGCTTCGCATTTCAGCTTATCGGTGCTTTTTAACTCTTCCAGCATACCCATAGACAGATTTAACTGTTCTTTGCAGGGCTTTCCTCTGGACATATCAAGGTTTAATCCCTGGGCTTTTACTTGTTCAAACTGCTTTTCTAAATCGCCTTTCATGGCCTGTAACTGTTCTTTGCTAAGTTCTCTGTACGGTGTCATGGCTTTCCTCCTGGTTTTGTTGATTTCACTGTTTCCTATTGTATCCGCCGTATGATATAGTGTCAAGTATTTCTTGCATTTTTGTTGGTTTTCACTGGAAAAATTCCTGCTTTTTCGGTTTTATATGCAACTTTACATCCTTCTTCCTGCAAAATCACCTGTTTTTATGAAGTCCCATCAGTTTTCTTCCGATGACGGACAGTTCATGGAACCCTAAAGGCAGGGCAGAGATCCCCAAAAGAAGCTGCCATTCTCCCCAGGACAGCTGTTTCGTACCAAAAGCTTCTGTCAGAAAGGGAACTTCTGTGACCATCACCTGCAAAAAAAGCCCCAGGAAAAAAGCCAGGATCATAAAGGGATTTTCCAGATGGTTCATCCGGAATACAGACCGCTCCCGGTCCCGCATCCCCCAGGCGTGGAAAAGCTGGGAAACCCCCAGAACTGTAAAAGCGTAGGTCTGGCCGCCCAGACGGAAGGCGTAAAGGGTGATGCTTCCGATCAGGATCCCATAGAAAATGGTAAAGAGCCAGCCGCCCCGGGCAAAGATCCCCTCTTTCGGATCCCTTGGTTTTTTGCCCATCAGAGCCTTCCCATCATTCTTATCCACTCCAAGAGCCAGAGCCGGGAGAGAGTCTGTGATCAGATTTACCCAGAGAATGTGACTTGCTTTTAAAGGCGCCGGAAACTCCAGAAGGGCTGCGCCGAACATAGTGAGGATTTCTCCGAAATTTGAAGAAAGGAGAAAAAGAATGGCTTTCTTAATGTTCACATAAATTCCCCTTCCCTCTTCCATAGCCTTTTCGATTGTGGCAAAGTTATCGTCTGTCAGGATCATATCCGCCGCATTTTTTGCTACATCGGTACCGTTTTTTCCCATAGCGATCCCGATATCCGCCGCCCGGAGAGAAGGGGCGTCGTTCACTCCATCCCCGGTCATCGCCACGATCTGTCCGGCTTCCTGGAAGCCTTTGACGATCTTCACCTTATGAGCCGGGGTAACCCTTGCGAAAACCCGGATATGGGGAATCCTCCGGCGGAATTCCTCTGGACTTATATCGTCTATTTCTCTGCCGGTCATGCACTGTTTTGGCGAATCTGCAATGCCGATCTTTCTGGCAATGGCAAAAGCCGTTTCCTTATAGTCTCCTGTGATCATGGCTACTGCCACTCCCGCTTTTTTCAGGATTTTTACAGAGGCTGCCGCCTCCTTTCTCGGGGGATCGATCATTCCTGCCATACCGGCGAAGACCAGTCCCTCCATGAGATGGGCCTCTGTCTTTTCCCCTGCTCTCTCCCGGTAGGCCAGCGCCAGGATCCGCAGGCCTTCCTTTGCCATCTGCTCCATAGCCAGGCGGAGCTTCATTTTCCTGGCCTGGGTCATAGGCTCCTGGCGGTCAGCGATCTGCACGTAACTGCATCTCTCCAGAAGGTAATCACAGGCGCCCTTTACATAGACTGTTTCATGTCCGCTATCCTTATGCACGCTGATCATATATTTTTTCTCCGGATCAAAAGGGATCTCAAAAGTCCTGGGATACTGTTCCAGCAGTCTTTCCCGGTCATATCCCATGTCCTTTCCCATATGGAGAAGGGCCAGCTCCGTAGCATCGCCGATCTCCTGACTGCCCAGCATGCTGTTATTGCAGAGAAGAAACCCTTCGGTCAGCCTTGGGAATTCCCGCTTTCTCACTTTAGAAACCGGCAGAAGCATGTCGTTGGCATAAATCTGGGTTACCTTCATGTGATTTTCTGTAAGGGTGCCTGTTTTATCGGAGCATACCACTCCTACAGAGCCCAGGGTCTCCACTGCCGGCAGTTTTCGGATAATGGTATTGACTTTTACCATCCGCCCTACTCCCAGGGCCAGGACGATGGTCACCACTGCCGGCAGGCCCTCAGGTATGGCAGCGACTGCCAGAGATATCGACAGAAGGAGCATCTGCAGCATATCTCTGTGCTGGAAAATCCCCAGCAAAAAAAGAGCCAGGCAAAATCCCACAGCTGTAATGCTCAGGATCTTCCCCAGATTCCCCAGCCGTTTCTGCAGAGGCGTCTGCTCCCCTGGCGCCTGGTCGATCATATGGGCGATCTTCCCCAATTCTGTGTTCATTCCTGTGGCAGTAACGATCCCTTCTCCGCTGCCTTTCATGATCTGGGACGACATAAACAGCATATTTCGTCTTTCTGCCGCAGGAAGTCCTTCTTCCACAGGCATGCAGGTCTTCTGCACAGGAAGAGATTCCCCGGTAAGGGCCGACTCATCTGCGGAAAGCCCCCTTACCCTTAAAAGCCGGATGTCTGCAGGAACCTGAGCCCCTGCTTCTACCTTTACCAGATCTCCCCTTACCAGATGAGCTGCAGGGATTTTCCGGTATTCCGCTCCCCGTTTTACCAGAGCTTCCAAAGCGGTGATCTTTTTCAGAGCTTCCATGGCCTTCACTGCCTTTCCTTCCTGGAATACGCCGATGGCCGTATTCAGGAAGATCACTGCCAGAATGATCCCCGTATCGCTGAATTCCCGCAGGAGCATAGAAATGGCAGCCGCCACAAAAAGGATAAAGATCATAGGATCGTTGATCTGTTCCTGTATCATATCCCAGATAGTTTTCTCTTTTCCTTTTTTCAAAACATTTTCTCCCTGGTTTTTAAGACGTCTTTGCGCCTCCTCCTGAGTCAGCCCCTTTTGGGGATCCGTATCCAGGCTCCGGCAGAGTTCTTTCTCTTTTAAAGTCTCATACATGGCACACCTCCCAAATCATCAGGACCTGTCGCATGGATCAAAGATTGGCCGCTAACTCAGTGTATGCGCAGGAAATATAGAAAAGACTCCTTATATAAATTCCCCTGCCGGGTTGCCTGTATTTTTTCCTTCTGTTATACTATCCATGTCAGGCAGGGCCGGGGCTTCTCCCGATCCTGTGTTCAAAAAAAGCAAAGAAAGGATTCTATATGTGGATTGCAGATAAATGGAAAGACTATGAAGTGATCGATACCTCCAGCGGCGAAAAGATGGAAAGATGGGGAAAATACCTGCTGGTCCGTCCGGACCCCCAGGTCATCTGGAACACTCCCAGGACCCATGCAGGATGGAAACACCCAAACGGACATTATCACAGGAGCAAAAAAGGCGGCGGAGAATGGGAATTCTTCGACCTTCCCGAACAGTGGAAGATCCGCTACAAAGACCTTACCTTTAACCTGAAGCCTTTCAGCTTCAAGCATACCGGCCTCTTCCCTGAGCAGGCGGTAAACTGGGACTGGTTCTCGGGAAAGATCCGGAACGCCGGCCGGCCGGTGAAGGTGCTGAACCTTTTTGCCTACACCGGGGGAGCCACCCTGGCGGCAGCCGCCGCAGGAGCCAGCGTCACCCATGTAGACGCATCCAAAGGCATGGTTGCCTGGGCTAAAGAAAACGCAGTTTCATCAGGACTGAAGGAGGCTCCTATCCGCTGGCTGGTGGACGACTGCGTAAAATTTGTGGAACGGGAGATCCGCAGGGGAAATACCTATGACGGGATCATCATGGATCCTCCCTCTTACGGAAGAGGACCCAAAGGAGAGGTCTGGAAGATCGAGGACAATATCCACCATCTGATACAGCTGTGCGCTCAGATCCTCTCAGAGAAGCCCCTGTTTTTCCTGCTGAATTCTTATACCACCGGACTGGCTCCGGCGGTACTTACCTATATGCTCAGTGTGGAGCTGAAAAAATTCGGCGGCAGGGTAGACGCCCAGGAGATCGGCCTGCCAGTGACCCGGACCGGTCTGGTACTGCCCTGCGGCGCATCTGGACGTTGGGAATCGGAATAACAAAAACACAAAGGAGTGTCTGCTTTGATCTTAGATAATTTTTTAATGTACCTTACATTTGTAAATCTCCTGGCCTTTGCCTGTTTCGGCATCGATAAGCAAAAAGCAAAGGCCCATCAATGGCGTATCTCAGAGAAAACCCTTCTGGGCATCGCCCTCTGCGGCGGTTCCCTGGGGGCCATCCTGGGCATGCGCTTCTTTCACCATAAAACCCGGCACGCCAAATTTGTACTGGGTCTTCCGGCAATCCTGATCCTTCAGGGTATTGCCGCAATCCTTGTATACAGTATCGCATAAAAGGAGGAAGTTTTATGAACGGATCTACATTCGGCAACATCTTTAAAATCTCCACCTGGGGAGAATCCCACGGAAAGGCTATCGGCGTGGTCATCGACGGCTGTCCTGCGGGACTTTCCCTTACAGAGGAGGATATCCAGAAATATCTCGACCGGAGGAAGCCCGGCCAGTCCCGTTTTACTACCAAACGTCAGGAGGCCGACCAGGTGCAGATCCTTTCCGGGATTTTTGAAGGAAAGACCACCGGCACCCCCATCTCTCTCATAGTGCCTAATACAGACCAGCGCTCCAGGGATTACGGGGAGATCGCCGATTCTTACCGTCCCGGGCACGCAGATCTGAACTATGACCGGAAATATGGTTTTCGGGATTACCGGGGAGGCGGACGCTCCTCCGGAAGAGAGACGATCGGAAGAGTTGCGGCGGGAGCCGTAGCTTCCAGGATATTAGAGGAGCTGGGGATCTCTCTGTGCGCCTACACCTGCGCCATCGGCCCTGTGACCATCGATAAGGCCCGCTTCGACAAAGAAGAGATCTTCAAAAATCCGCTGTATATGCCTGACCCCCAGGCGGCCCGGGAAGCTCAGGAATGTCTGGAGCAGGCCATGAAGGAATCCAATTCCCTGGGAGGCGTGGCAGAGTGCGTCATCACAGGAGTTCCCGCCGGTCTTGGCGAACCGGCTTTTGATAAGCTGGACGCTGTTCTGGCAAAGGCGATCCTTTCCATCGGAGCTGTCAAAGGTTTTGAGATCGGCTCCGGCATGGCCGCCGCCTGTTCAACCGGTCTGGAAAACAACGACGCCTACGGTGTAGACAATCAGGGGAATCTCATAAAGAAGACCAACCATTCCGGAGGCATCACCGGAGGCATCAGCGACGGATCCCCCATCGTCTTCCGGGCGGCCTTTAAGCCTACCCCTTCCATCGCTTCCCGGCAGGAAACGGTAAATCGGCAGGGAGAGCCTATAGAAATCTGCATAAAAGGCCGCCACGATCCGATCATCGTTCCCAGAGCCGTGGTGGTAGTGGAAGCTATGGCGGCCCTTGTGATCCTGGACGCTCTTCTGGCTTCCATGACCACAAGAATGGACCGGATCAAAAGCTTTTTTCTGGACAAATAACCGGAAACCGGATCCTGAAGGTTTTCATTCATAATTATTAAGAATTTCTTTCGTTTTTACACATGTCACTTTTTAATATTGTCCCTTATATTTATAGCATAAAACAGGAGAATAACATCATGGAAATGAATCACATATTAATCGTGGAGGACGACAAAGATATCCGGGAAGGAGTAGGGATCTACCTGAAAAGCCAGGGCTATGAGGTCTTCATGGCCGGAGACGGCGCAGAAGGTCTGGAGGTACTGGAAAAAGAAGAGATCCATCTGGCCATCGTGGACATTATGATGCCCCGTATGGACGGCATCACCATGACCATGAAGCTGAGAGAAAAATACGACTTCCCTGTGATCATGCTTTCTGCAAAGTCCGAGGAAGTGGATAAGGTCATGGGCCTGAACATCGGCGCAGACGACTATGTGACAAAGCCCTTTACTCCTATGGAGCTGATGGCAAGAGTCAATTCCCAGATGCGCCGCTACCGGAGATTCATGGAAAAGCTCCAGGAAAAAGAGGCCAAAAATTCCGATACCGTCTATACCATCGGCGGTCTGGAGGTCAATGAAAGCACCTTTGAAGTCCGGGTGGACGGCGCTCCCGTTAAAATGACACCCATGGAATTTAAAATTCTTCTGTTGCTGATCAAAAATCCTGGAAGGGTTTTCTCGGCAGACGAAATCTATGAGCGGGTATGGAACGAACGGGCGGTCAATACAGAGACGGTCATGGTCCATGTCCGGAATATCCGTGAAAAGATCGAGATCAACCCTAAGGAGCCAAAATATTTAAAGGTGGTGTGGGGAGTTGGATATAAAATCGAAAAACAATCATAAACTGGCAGCCGTCGTCATCGCCCTGGTGATCCTGCTGCCTTCTCTGGCCATGATGTTCATCAGGCCCCATTATATCAGCCGTCAGAAAGAGGAGGGGCATATCTCCTACTCGAACACTGACTTGATGGACCAGCTTGTAAAAGATACTTATGTACTCTACGCAGAAGAATATCAGAGAGAACACGGAACCGATGCGACGCCCTTTGAAATCTTTTTCCTGAGAGATACCTCCGAAGAGGAAGCGGTCCCTGAAGAAAATACCCCTGAGGAAGCTGCCAACAGTCAGGAAGCCTCCGACGGCTCTGCTTCAGGCAGCGCTTCTTCTGAGAACAGCGAGACTCAGGATCCTGTTGATGAGCCCGCTGACAGGCCAGCCGCTTCCGCAGAAACCTCTGGGGACTCTGCGGAGGCTTATGAAGACGACGACAACGGCGCTTCCTATGCTTTTCAGGAGGGTATGTACAGCGAATGGGAGGAAGATTTCTCCGACATCCGTTCTTATATTGAATATGAAGTGCTGGACGGAAAGGGAAATACTCTGGATACCAACCAGTCCTTAACGGCCTCCCAGGAATCTCTCTATGCTTCTCTGGGCAGTATCCAGACCAATTCCGTGTTGAAGCCAGACAGCGGATACTCCTTTGTAGCTATGATCCAATATGGAGAAAAAGGAAATATTGAAGCCACCGCCTTTCTCACCCATGGAAAGGATAACGCCTCCCAGGCGCTAAACGAACTGGCCCGGTCAGATCCCGGAGAAGCACTCCGCAGCTATTATGATTATTCCGGCGCCTTTCAGCCGCCCCGGGACAGGATCTACTGTTTCGCTATGACCCAGACAGCTCTGGAATCCTATTCTTCCGACTATGATCCATCCATTTTGTATACCGGCAGTTATAGCTCAGGCGCTGATCTGTTGGTTCTTTTTATGACCTTTGTGGGATTTGTATGTGCTGCGGCCCTGCTCCTTCCTTTTATAAAGGTTTTAGAAACCGGGAATGAAAAAATCTTTTCCTTCCCCTTGGAACCAGTATGCCTGACCGCACTCTGTGTTGTCAGCGCTGCGGCCGACATAACGGCGGATCTGGGTACTCTGGATCATCAGTCTATCCGAAGCGTTCTCATAGGCATAGGCGTCTATGAACCTGCGGCCACTGGGGTCCAATACCTGTGGAGCCTTTTAGGCTGGGTTCTGATCTTCGCCGTATGTTACTGGGCTTCCGCCTGTTTCCGGCATATCTTCACCATGGGACCCAGAGAATATCTCCGCAGACGGGTTCTGGTATACCGGTTCTGGCCCTGGATCACCAACTGGTGCCGCCGGATCTATCATGGGCTCCTCCATGTGGATCTCAGGGACAACGCTTCCCGGGTATTGCTAAAGCTGGTCCTGATCAACTTTATCATACTGGGCTTTATCAGTCTTCTGTGGTTCTGGGGACTGGCGGCTCTGATCGTTTATTCTGTGATCCTTTTCCTCCTTCTGCGGAAATACGTGCGGAAGATCCAGGATCAGTATCAGCTTCTCCTCCAGGCCACCAATGAGCTGGCTCAGGGAAATTTAAACGGCACCATACCGGAAGACCTGGGCGTTTTCGAACCCTTCCGGGAAGAGATCGACAAGATCCGCTCCGGCTTCCGCAAGGCGGTAGATGAGGAAGTAAAAAGCACCAGGATGAAGACCGACCTGATCACCAATGTGTCTCATGACCTGAAGACCCCGCTCACAGCAATCATTACTTATGTGGATCTGCTCAAAGAGCCCGATCTTCCCAAAGAAACCCGGGAAAAGTATATCCAGATCCTGGATCAGAAGGCCAACCGGTTAAAGCTGCTCATTGAAGATCTCTTCGAGGTCAGCAAGGCCACCAGCAGAACCGTGCAGCTTAACATTCTGGACGTGGATATTGTCAGCCTGCTCCGCCAGGTAAAGCTGGAGCTCCAGGATAAGCTCCAGGCCGCAGATCTGGACTTCCGCTGGCAGCTTCCGGAAGAGAAAGTGATCCTTCCCCTGGATTCCCAGCGCACCTACCGGGTATTTGAAAATCTCCTGGTAAACATCACAAAATACGCTATGCCTCACACAAGGGTATACATCACCCTGGAGGATACGGAAAACCATGTGAAGATCTCTATGAAAAACATCTCCGCTACGGAGCTTACCTTTAACCCCAGCGAGATCACCGAGCGTTTTGTCAGAGGCGACGCCTCCAGAAACACCGAAGGAAGCGGCCTTGGCCTGGCTATCGCCAAAAGCTTCACTGAGCTTCAGGGAGGCAGACTGGAGATTTTTACAGATGCAGATCTTTTCACCGTAGAAATTACCTTTTTAAAAGATCCTGCAAATGCCCTTTGACCAAAAATTTTTTATTTTTTTTAAATTATGTGTTATAAACAGGCGGTTTCTCTCGTATATTAATCAGTAATGCAATTTTCTATTATCAGTTTAATATGGATTTACAGCTCTATTGGCTATATAATAAATCCATAACATTTTAGCGGGAGAACGTTTATGAAGAAAAAATTGAGTACCTTTGAAAGACATTTAATGCTGGACGAAATATTATTCTACAGTATCTGCAGTGACGAGGACAGACAGAAGATCCTCGATCAGCAGCCCATGACCTTCCAGGATTTCCGCAGGCTTTCCCTGCTCACCGATTACCTGGAGCTGGAGTATCTCCACCGATTCATCTGGGATCTCCACGGATACAAATTTATGGAGGAGATGGATCAGCTGTGCGACCAGTGTAAAGAGGGCAGCGAAGATCTGCCGGAAATGCTTATGGAAACCGGACGCTGGCTGGACAATTTCTGGAAACAGGCGCCGAATATCACCGTTTCCTTCCTGCTCCGCCAGATTTTTTCCGACGGCCTGAAAAGCCGCCGGAAAAATAACATCACTCTTTATCCGGTTCCAAAGAAGAACCGGGAGGATAAGCCCTCCTGATCCGCCTGTTCCTCAGAGTTCATGGAGACATTCTGTCTAAAACCGTACCGGCAGAAAGGAAAGGATATATGAACATGCAGCTTCCCCAGGCATTTCTTGAAAGAATGAAAGACATGCTGAAAGAGGAGTTTCCGGCTTTTCTGGACAGCTATCAGGCGCCCCGGCAGTTCGGCCTCCGGATAAACGCCAAAAAGATCAGTCCCGAAAAATTCCTGGAAATCTCTCCATTCCACCTCACTCCTATTCCATGGGTGGAAAATGGTTTTTTCTACGGGAGCGAGGACAGACCCTCCCGTCATCCCTATTATCAGGCTGGGCTCTACTACCTCCAGGAACCCAGCGCCATGACTCCTGCCAGCCGTCTCCCTATTGCACCGGGAGAGGCTGTCCTGGATCTGTGCGCCGCACCGGGCGGGAAAGCCACAGAGCTTGGCAGCCGCCTGAAGGGTCAGGGACTGCTGGTAGCCAACGACCTGAGCAGCTCCCGGGCCAAAGCCCTTATGCGGAATCTGGAGCTTTGGGGGATTGAAAATTCTCTGGTGACTACGGAAACGCCAAAGCGTCTGTCCCAGGCTTTTCCGGAATATTTCCACAAGATCCTGATCGACGCTCCCTGCTCCGGCGAGGGCATGTTCCGCAAGGATCCCGACGTGGCCAAAACCTGGGAAATCTCCCGGCCAGCCTATTTTGCCAGCCAGCAAAAGGAAATTGTGACCCGGGGGATTTCCATGCTTCGTCCGGGAGGTATGCTGCTCTACTCTACCTGTACCTTTTCCCCGGAAGAAAACGAAGGGGTGATCTCCTATATCCTGGAGAATTTCCCTCAGATGGAGCTGCTGGACATTCCGGGTTACGAAGGCTTTTCCAAAGGCCGGCCCGCCTGGGGCAACGGAGATCTGCGGCTGGAGAAATGTGTCCGTATCTTCCCCCACCATATGGCAGGAGAAGGCCATTTTCTTGCGCTCCTTGAAAAAAAGGAAGAGGGACTTTGCGGCCCTGCTGTTTTAAAGGCTCCGGCTCTCTCCCAGACTCCGGCTCTCTCCCAGGCTCCGGCTTCTCGTCGGATCCGGAAAGAAAAGGATAGCCGTCCCAAAACCGCCTCTCCGGATAGGGCTTCCAGGGCCCTCCTGGAGGATTTCTTCCGGGAAGTCTCCCTTCCCCTGGATCTTTCCAGACTAGAGATCCGCAGCGGCCACGTATACGCCCTTCCGGGAGCGGGTCCGGAATCTGTAAAGGGTCTGAAATTTCTCCGCTGGGGACTGTATCTGGGCGAACTGAAGAAAAACCGCTTTGAGCCAGGCCAGCCTCTGGCTATGGCCCTGTCCGCCGGGGACTATCCCCGGGTCCTGAACCTGACTCCGGATGACGAAAGGCTCCAGCGGTATCTGAAAGGCGAAACCCTTCTTCTGGATGAGGAAGAAAGCGGCCCGGGATCCGGCTGGTATCTGGTCTGTGTAAATGGCTACTCCCTTGGCTGGGGCAAAGTCTCCGGAAACCTCCTGAAAAACAAATACCCCGCCGGATGGCGGAGCTGATAGCGGCGAAATTTCTTCCCTTATATCTGTCAGGCTGTACGGTTAAAATCCAACTTTCGCTGTTCTAACCGTACTTTCCCGCTGATTTCTACGATTAAAATGATCCCAGGCAGCGAAAACCTCCAGCCCAGTCATATCTGCCTGGCTTTTGCCCCAGGAACAAGCTTCCCCGGTACGCACCACGCAAAAGGCTGCTGCATGGAAGCCCTTTCTCCTGGGCCCCATGCAGCAGCCTTTCTCTTTCTTTTTCATACGCCTACTGGGCAGTTTCCTCCAAAGGTTCCTCTTCCAGTACCTGCTCGTATTTTTCCAGGATGATATTCTGTATCCTCTCGCGGGTTGCAGAATTGATGGGATGGGCAATATCTCTGTATTCCCCGTCCGTGGCTTTTCGGCTGGGCATTGCGATAAATAAGCCCTTTTCGCCTTCGATCACTTTAATATCGTGAACTACGAATTCCTCGTCAATGGTAATGGAAACCACTGCTTTCATTTTGCCTTCTTTCGCCACTCTTCTTACTCTTACATCTGTGATGTTCATACAACCTTCCCCTTTCATCGCCGCCTTGTTCAGTCGTGCTTTCTGTCTTTTTTGGAATTTTATATTCCGGCAGGTTCTCCCGCCTACAAAGCGGTTTCCCGCTCTGTTCCTTAGTAGGTATAGGAAAGCCCGGCAGCCGCACCTTCCTCCGCTGCTCCTTCGCCCTTTTTTTCGGACCGGCTTTCACCTGAAATTTTACAGAACGTATCTTTCGTTCTTTTCGATCACTATCTTGATGCCGTCTTCTCCGCAATAGTAAGAATTTGCCCGGATCGTATCCCGGCTCTCTACTATGCAGTTCTCAATATGGGTATTGTCGCCTAAATATACGTCATTTAAAATAATGGAATTTTTGATCACGCAATTATTACCCACAAAGACTTTCTTGAACAAAATAGAATTTTCCACCTGTCCGTTTATGATACAGCCGCTGGAGATCAGGCTGTTTCTCACGTCTGAGCCCGGATTATACTTCGCCGGGGGCAGGTCGTCGATCTTAGACTGGATACCCGGATACTGACGGAAGAAATAATCCCGGATCTCCGGTTTCAGAAAATCCATATTTGTTTTATAGTAGGATTCCACTGTGGAAATATTGCTCCAGTAAGTATCGATCTTATAGCCGTAGATCCTCTTCAGGTTCTTATAACGGATCAGTATATCCTTTACAAAATCATGGCGGTCTTCCTGTCCGCATTTCTCGATCAGTTCAATGAGCTGTCTTCTCCGGATCACATAAATTCCGGTGGAAATGGTGGTAGACTGGGTCACCATAGGTTTCTCATCAAATTCTACGATACGGCTGTCCTCATTCATCCTCACACAGCCGAACCGGGTGGCTTCCTCATTGTCCACATCTGTGCAGACCACGGTGATATCCGCTCTTTTGGCGATATGATATTCCAGCACCTTATTATAATCCAGCTTGTACACACAGTCTCCGGAAGCGATCACCACGTAGGGTTCATGACTGTTTTTCAGGAAACTGAGATTCTGATAGATCGCATCTGCCGTGCCCTGGTACCAGAAACTGTTATCCGGAGTGATCGTCGGCGTAAAGGTAAACAGGCCTCCCTGTTTCCTTCCGAAGTCCCACCACTTTGAGGAGCTCAGGTGCTCATTCAAGGATCTGGCGTTGTACTGGGTCAGCACAGCTACTTTCTGAATATGGGAGTTGGACATATTGCTGAGGGCGAAATCAATACTGCGGTAGCTGCCTGCCACAGGCATTGCCGAAATTGCTCTCTTCTGGGATAATTCCCTCATTCTGTGATTGTTGCCGCCGGCAAGAATAATACCTATTGCTCTCATTCTGTCTCACCTTCCTTATTCAATGTTTCGCCGCTTTCCAATACGCCTCCCGGATAATCCTCTGGTGTAGTTTCCCCTACAATGGCCGTATTCTTTCCAATCTTTACATCCGAAGGGATCACGGTATTCTCTCCCACAGTTACCAGGCCGAAAGAATACACATTTGGTTTCAGCTTATTGGGGATCTCCTCTCCGATGCCCATGACAACGTTATCGCCTACCGTAACATTTTCTGCGATGATCGCTTTGTCGATCACATCGTTTTCTCCGATCACAGACTGTTTCATGATAATAGAATCACGGATCACAGCCCCTTTCTTAATGGTAACTCCGGCACCGATCACAGAATTATGTACTTCTCCGTACACCTCTGTTCCTTCGCTGATAATGCTTCTGTCTACTACCGCATCCGGCGCCACATACTGGGGCGGGATAATATCTCCTTTGGTATAGATCTTCCAAAATTCTTCGTAGAGATTAAATTCCGGAATAATATCGATCAGCTCCATATTGGCTTCCCAATAAGATCCCAGAGTTCCTACATCCTTCCAGTATCCGTTGTATTCATATGCAAAAAGTCTCTGGCCCTTCTCTCTGCAGTAGGGCAGGATATGTTTTCCGAAATCGCAGCCTGACTGATCTTTCAAGGCGATCAGGGCTTCCTTCAGCACAGGCCAGCTGAAGATATAAATACCCATTGAAGCCAGATTACTCTTCGGCTTCTCCGGTTTTTCCTCAAAATCTGTGATCCTTCCCGTCTCATCCGTAATGGCAAGTCCAAAACGGGAAGCTTCCTCCCATGGAACAGGCATGCATGCCAGGGTGACGTCTGCTTTGTTTGCTTTATGGAAATCCAGCATAACTTCATAATCCATTTTGTAAATATGGTCGCCGCCCAGGATCAGTACATAATCCGGATTAAAGTTTTCCATATATGCCAGATTCTGATAAATAGCGTTGGCCGTACCGGTATACCATTCCGTATTGGTTTTCTTTTCATAAGGAGGAAGAATCGAAACGCCTCCTACATTACGATCCAGGTCCCAGGGGATACCGATTCCGATATGGGTATTTAAACGCAGGGGCTGGTACTGTGTCAGTACTCCTACAGTGTCCACTCCTGAATTTATACAGTTACTCAGCGGAAAATCTATGATCCTGTATTTTCCGCCAAATGTTACTGCCGGTTTTGCTACCTTCGCAGTCAGGACGCCCAGCCTGCTGCCTTGCCCTCCGGCCAGCAACATTGCAATCATCTCTTTCTTAATCATGCAATCACCTCTTGTAATTCTATGGTTTTTACATTATAACACATCGCTTTGAAAAAGTGAATATTTTTAACAATTTTTTTTCGACTTATTCATTTTTTTTGTGACATTTTACCTGTTTTTTTTCATCTCCCGCAGAAAGGGGCTTCCTTTTTCCGAAAATTTAGGTATAATCAATCATAAAAGGGATTCTGACGCATTAAGCAGCACCGGGAATGTATATCTATGTTTTGCGGCAGCCCCTAAAGACTTTAATAAAAAGGAAGGGATTCTTTCATTATGTATCAGATTGATTTTCATAAACCCATGCACATTCACTTTATCGGAATCGGCGGTATCAGTATGAGCGGCCTTGCTGAAATTCTTCTGGAGGAGGATTTTGCCATTTCCGGTTCTGACGCCAAAGCTTCGGATCTGACAAAGCAGCTGGAGGCCAAAGGCGCCAGGATCTATATCGGTCAGCGGGCTTCCAATATTACAGAAGATGTAGAGCTGGTAGTATATACCGCCGCCATTCATCCGGACAACCCGGAATTTAAACAGGCAAAAGACATGGGACTGCCTATGCTTACCCGGGCAGAGCTTCTTGGACAGATCATGAAAAATTACGATCTGCCTATTGCCGTATCCGGCACCCACGGCAAGACGACTACCACCTCCATGATCTCCCACATCCTTCTGGAGGGAGATGCAGATCCCACCATATCTGTAGGCGGGATCCTGCCTGCTATCCACGGAAATATAAGAGTGGGACAGTCCGAGACATTTATTACCGAAGCTTGTGAATACACCAACAGTTTTCTCAGCTTTTTCCCAAAGATCAGCATTATCTTAAACATTGATGCCGATCATCTGGACTTTTTTAAAGATATCGACGATATCCGCCATTCCTTCCGGCTCTTCGCCCAGAAGCTGCCCAAGGACGGCACTCTGATCATCAACGGAGAAATCCCTGACTTAGAAGAGATCACCCGGGATCTTCCCTGTGAGATCATTACTTACGCCTTAAAAGGCGATGCACAGTATACCGCCGAAAACATCGTCTTTGACGAAACTGCCCATCCCTCCTTTGACTGTATCTGCAAAGGCGAAAAGATCGGACGCTTTTCTCTGTCTGTCCCAGGGATCCACAATGTATCCAACGCCCTCTCTGCCATAGCCCTGGCCAGAAAGATCGGCCTTCCTGCAGAAGCCATACAGAAAGGCCTTCTCCATTTCGGCGGTACAGACCGGAGATTTCAGTACAAAGGAAAGGTGGCAGGAGTAACGGTGATCGATGACTATGCCCATCACCCCACTGAGATTGCCGCAACTTTAAGGACTGCACAGAATTATCCCCACAACCGGATCTGGTGTGTCTTCCAGCCCCATACTTACACCAGGACCAAGGCTCTGATGCCGGAATTTGCCCAGGCTTTATCTCTGGCGGACAGTGTGGTCCTTGCGGATATCTATCCGGCCAGAGAAACCGACGATCTGGGGATCTCTTCAAAGGATCTGGCAGATCTCATTGCAGAAAAAGGAACGGACGTCCATTATTTTTCTACTTTTGACGAGATCGAAGAATTTTTATTAAAAAATTGTATCCACGGAGATGTGTTGATAACTATGGGAGCCGGAGATGTATATAAAATCGGGGAAAACCTCCTCGGCATGTAGTGTTATCCACATTATCCACCAACTCTTCCACATACTCTTTCCCCAGAGTATGTGGATTTTTTTGTGCATAAGTGAGTTGACATAATCAGACAGTATTTTCGGCAAAAATATGTCATAAACCCTTCCCTTTCGACAATCTACAGGTTTCCCATAAAATTTATCCACCTTTTTATCCACATTATCCACATTTATTCCTGTGATTTTTTTCAACCTGCCCATTTCTGTAGTCGAAAAAAATCCTTGTTCTCTTTTTAAAAATTATATGCTATACTGAGATTGATTCATTAAGAAGATGTAAAGTGTAAAGGATGTTGAGCATGGGACAGTTTGAAGTATATGGCCTTTTTCCAGGAGGGTTTACTTTACTCTCCAACCGTTTTCTGGAAGATCATATGCCGAAGGCCAATGGAGAATTTGTTAAAATCTATCTTTATCTCCTTAGCCGAAGCCAGAGCGGAAACGGGACTATGGAGCTTTCTTCCATTGCAGATACTTTTAACTGCACGGAAGCTGACGTTTTGAGAGCGCTCCGCTACTGGAAGGAGTCCAGGATCCTTGACGTATCCTTTGACCAGGCAGGGAATGTGACAAAAGTTTGTTTTTCTATCCCTGATCCGAAGCTGCCTGAATATGAGACAAAACCTTCCGCCCCTGCAGTATCCCGGAATAAGCTCCAGGATCTGAAAGGCCGGGAAGAAGTACGGCAGCTTCTTTTTATTGCAGAACAATATCTTGGACGGACTCTGACCCCTACAGATGTGGAGACGCTTCTCTATCTTTATGACGAAGCCCATATATCCGCCGAGCTTCTGGAATATCTGATCGAGTACTGCGTTTCCAAAGGCAGCCCTTCTATGGCCTATATCAAGAAGGTGGGCCTGTCCTGGGCCCAGCAGAAGATCACCACAGTAAGCCAGGCCAAGGAAGAGACCAATCTCTATAACAAAAATTATTTTGCGATCCTGCGGGCCTTCGGCATCAGTAACCGGAACCCTCTGGATAAAGAGATCCAATATATGAATCTCTGGCTGAACCAGTATGGCTTCACCCTGGATATCATTGCAGAAGCCTGCAGTCGTACGGTGCTTTCTACAGGAAAAGCCAGCTTTTCCTATGCAGACAGCATCCTGGAAAGCTGGTTCAAGAAGGGCGTCCGGCATCTTTCCGATATCGACTCCCTGGATATGAATCATCAGCAGAAAAAGGCAGAGAAAGCCAAGGCAAGGCCAAAAGCTCCTGCTGCCAAAAACAGATTCAATAATTTTCATCAGAGAAACTACAACATGGCAGAGCTTGAAAAACAGCTTCTCGGAAAATAAGCAAAAGGAGATGCGCTGTGTCACTGAAAAATTTTCAATACGAAGCGATCATACGGGATTACAACCAGAAACAATTTCTCCATAAGCATGAGCAGGACGAGCATATCCGGCTGGCCGAAGAGAAGATCCCCCGGCTGGCTCAGATCCGGCGGGAGATCGCCGCTTTAGGCCTGAAAAAAGCCCGTCTTCTTCTGGGCGCAGGCCAGGGAGAGGACTTTGACCTGGAAGCCGCTATCCGTACCTTGTCAAAAGAGCGGAAAGCCCTTCTTGAGGAGCATGGATTCCCCGCCGATTATCTGGAGCTTCACTATGACTGCCCTATCTGCAAAGATACCGGCTATGTAAACGGGGAGAAATGCGCCTGCTTCCGAAAGGCTGCGGTAGATCTTCTCTACACCCAGTCCAATATCCGGGATATACTGGAGGAAGAAAATTTCTGCAATTTTTCTTTCCAGTACTATTCCTCTGAGTTTACAGACCCGGGAAGCGGCGTTACCGCCTTAGAAGCCGCCCATAACGCCTATGACAAAGCCTGGGCTTTTATCGACGGCTTTGAAAGCACGTTCAATAATCTTCTGATTTATGGAGATACTGGTGTGGGAAAGACCTATCTTACCCATTGTATCGCCAAAGAACTCCTGGACCGTTCCTTTTTTGTTTTGTATTTCAGCGCTTTCGACCTTTTTGATCTGCTGTCAAGAAATACCTTTCAAAAAGACGCCCAGTCCGGGGATATGGCTTCTTTTATCTATGAATGTGATCTGCTCATTATTGATGATCTGGGCACAGAACTGACCAACAGTTTTGTCTCCTCCCAGCTTTTCTGCTGCATCAATGAGCGCATCCTAAATAAAAAGGCAACTATCATTTCCACCAACCTGACCATGGAAGATTTTCTGGATACTTATTCGGAGAGGACCTTCTCCCGGGTATCCAGCAACTACACAATACTTAAGCTTATCGGAAATGACATCCGAATCCAAAAAAGACTTTTAGGAGGAAAATAAACATGGCACCAAAAATTGCAACACCTTTAGACTCGCTCCCCGTAGGCCGTCTGGGTATCATTCCCCTGAAGAGCTGCGAAAAGCTGGGGGCCAAGGTCAACGACTACATTGTAAAGTGGCGCAAAGACCGGGACCACCAGGAGAAAAATAATCTCCAGTTTGAAGGTTATGAGCGTTCGTCTTACCTGATCGACGCCAAAACTCCCCGTTTCGGTTCTGGCGAGGCCAAAGGTATTCTGGAGGAATCCGTCCGGGGCGACGATCTCTATCTCATGGTAGATGTCTGCAACTATTCCCTGACTTATTCCCTCTGCGGCCATTTAAACCATATGTCTCCGGACGATCATTTCCAGGATCTGAAAAGGATCATTGCCGCTGTGGGCGGGAAAGCCAGAAGGGTCAACGTGATCATGCCCTTCCTGTATGAGAGCCGCCAGCACAAACGGACCCGCCGGGAATCTCTGGACTGTGCTCTGGGCCTTCAGGAGCTGATCCATATGGGCGTGGATAATATCATCACTTTTGACGCCCATGATCCCCGGGTGCAGAACGCCATTCCTCTGCATGGATTTGAGACCGTCCAGCCTGCTTACCAGTTTATCAAAGGTCTTTTTAAGGCAGAGCCTGAGCTGAACATCGACAGCGACAGCCTGATGATCATCAGCCCGGACGCAGGGGGCACCAGCCGGGCCATCTATCTGGCCAACGTGCTCGGGATCGATATGGGCATGTTCTATAAGCGCCGGGACTACTCTACTATCATAGACGGACGGAATCCCATTGTAGCCCATGAATTCCTGGGCGCTGATGTAACCGGCAAAAATATGATCATCATTGACGATATGATCTCCTCCGGAGACAGTATGCTGGAGGTTGCCCGGCTGCTGAAGCAGAGAGGCGCCGCCAAGATCTTTATGTGCGCCACCTTCGGGCTTTTCACCAACGGTCTGGATCGCTTTGATACCGCATACAAAAACGGAGATTTTGACCGTCTTCTTACTACCAATCTGGTATATCAGCCGGATGAGCTTCTCCAGAAGCCGTATTATGTAAACTGCGACATGAGTAAATACATCGCCCTGATCATCGATACTCTGAATCATGACGCTTCTATCAGCAAACTGCTGAATCCTGTAGAGCGGATCAACAAGCTGGTGGTAAAGCATAACAGAGAGCTGAAAGAGGGCAAGAAGAAAAACTAAATATTTGTCATATCCTCTCTTAATTTTAAATCTTTTCCCGTTGTATATTGTAATTTACAGACAATAGCAGTATAATATAAGAAACTAAAAGATTTTTCTATATAAGGGAGGTGCCACTATTATGATGAATAAACTGATCCAGATCCTCAATGTCTGTATCGCCTTTTTTGTAATTCTTTACGCAGCGCATATTTATGCAGTCACCGCTGACATCAGTCTTGTTACTGTGGTACTTCTGATCGCCGGTCTGGCGCCTGTACTGCATACTGCCTGGAATTATATCCGGATCAAGCTTGAGGAATATCGGGAAGAACATTCTCACCGTTATATGAAAGGCTGAATCAGACACCGGTTATATGGTTGTAAAAAAAATTATCTTTTAAAACAGGGAGCTGGCCCCTGGATCAACGTCGAGGATATTCCCCGCCAAGGATCCATAGGGACAGCTCCCTGTTTCACATCTTTATAAATTTATGGGATGCCAGGGGATTCCCAGCTTCTCCAGCATCTGAGGCTCCCTCCGGCTGCAGGTAAACAGGATCGCCTGTCTCTTATTTTTATGAAGCCACTGAAGGGCCTGAGCCAGTCTCCAGTCATCATACATGGCAAAGGTTTCATCCAGGATCACAGGCAGTTCCTCCTGGCACAGCAGCTTGGCTGCCGCCATGCGCAGGGCAAAATAAACCTGTTCCACTGTGCCCTGGCTTACCTGATAAAGCCCCACATACTGGTCGCCGCTATCCAGACGTATCTGAAAGCTTTCGTCCAGGATACCTCTCTGATATTTTCCCTGGGTGAGCTCACCCAGTATTTCCCAGGTCTTCTCTTTCAGGAAATTTCCCTTCCGGCTTTGAAGGCTTCCCGCCGCCTTAGCCAGCATTTTCTCAGCCAGAGCAATGCTTCCGGCTTCCTTTCGGGCTTTCCGGATCTGCTCGTTGTCATTTTCCACCTCTTCCAGTTCTTCCTGAAGATTATAGAGCAGGGTCTCCTTGTCCCTGAGAAGCTCCTGCCAGGTGCTTCTCTGACCGGCTCTCCGTTCCTCTTTCAGCGCCCGCTCCTGCCTGCGGCGGCTGCGGGCGGCCTCTTTTTTCCGCTCCTTAAGATAACTGCGGAAATTTTCTCCGGCAGCCAGAAGGACCAGCAGCGGGACACACCAGCGGATAAGTCCCCCGTACCAGCCGCTCAGATCCAAAAGCCAGAGCAGGGCGGTACCGGTTCCTCCCAGCGCCAGAAGGATCAGAACAGCCGCCAGTTTTTCACCGCTTTTTCTTTCTTCTTCCCTGACGTTACTGATCCCTTTTTCATCCTCTGTGTTTTCCATACTTTTCTCAGGCTTTTCCAGTCTTTTCTCCAGGTCCTCCATCTCTTTTCGGGTGTACCGGATCCGGTAGCGCAGTTTTTCCAGCCTCTGTTCTTTTTCATTCAGAGCTTCTTTCTCCGCCTTTTCCCATTCTTTTCTCTGTTCTTTAAGGCGGCCAAGAGCTGCCTGGGGATCCAGGAGAAAATCTCCCTCTGTCTGGAAATTCGCCAGATATTCCTCCACTTCTTCCCGGAGGCCTTTCTGGGTCCTGCTTTTTAACTGGCCTATAGCGGCAGTATTTTCATAGATCCTCTGGGTAGCTCCTCCCAGCAGGATCTCCAGATCTCCCTCTTCCACGGACATTTTTTCTCCGTCTGTGACACAGTACAGCTCTGCCTCCCGGGAACGGCTTTCGAAGTTTCTCTCCAGACGAAATTCCTTCCCTTCCTCCTCAAAAAGCACGCTCCCTTCATACCAGGAAGGATTCGACCAGGGAAGATATCTGGTATAGGTATCTGTTTTCGAAGCTGTTCCCCTTTTTCTGGAGATCCCGAAGAAAACTCCCTGGAGAAAGGTATAGAGGGTGGTTTTCCCGCTTTCATTTTCCCCATATACAATATTGATCCCAGGCTGGAAAGAAATCCTCTTTTTCTGGAATTTTCCAAAGTTTTTCAGATATGCTTCTTTTATGATCATAGTATTTCCTCCCCGGTCTCCAGAAGAGCCCGGATCCCATGATCCAGAGCTTTTTTCTCCTCTTCACCCGGGTCATCGCCGAAGCTTCGGATATATTCCTCCAGAAGGCTTCCCCGGTATTTTCTGCACAATTCCTCCAAAGACCAGGCCGGTCTGCTTTTATCTTCCACCTCCCGGATATTTCCCAGGGAATAGAGCCCGCCTGTCTCAAACTCTGTCTCCGGATCTCTTTCTCCCTGAAGGATCAAAGTATAGATATGCTCTTTTCCCTCTTCGTCTAACCGTCCGGAGATTTTCTGGCAGAGGGTATATTGGGTGGTTTCCCGGGTCACAGGGATCTCCAGTTCTTTATATTCTCTTGCCGCCCAGGGTACAAAAGCAGTCCTGACTTTTCCATTCCGGATCTCTCCTTTTACAAAGCCATGAATGCCTGTGTCATTCTTTTCCGTAGGTTCCAGGGATCCGGCGTAGATCACCCGGTCTTTTTCCAGGATCTGAGGCTTATGGATATGTCCAAGGGCAACATATTCAAAGCCGCTGGCAGCCAGCCGGTCTCTGGATATGGGAATGTGTTTTTCATCCCCTCCATGGGCCAGAAGGATCTCTACCGGCATCTCTCCCGATTTTTTCAGACCGTCGTAAAGGGGACTGGTGATCTCCCGGCTTTTATAGCTGCAGCCGGTGACCCGCACCCCCAATTCCGGAAAGTCTGCATGGCTGATCTCCCGGCTCCACAGGCCGCAGACATTGGAGCTCCAGGGAAATTTCTGATACAGGGAATCCTTTCTCAGGTAGTCATGGTTTCCGGCGATCAGAAGGATCCTGGTGTCCGGAATAGCGGAAAACATGGCGTTTACTTCTTTTAATTCTCTTGCCAGGGGCTGGCGGTGGAACAGATCTCCTGCAATAAGAAACAGGTCGGCATGATCCCGGCCGGCCTGTTCTATAACTCTTCGGAAGCTGTCCCAGATTTCCCGGCTTCTGTCCCGGCTCCAGGGGAAGCCTTTATCCGGCTCCGCCCCCAGATGAACGTCTGCGATATGGAAAAATCTCATAGTGCTCCTCTTATAATTCACAATTGTTTACAGTTCTTGGGAAAGGTATCACATCCCTGATGTTCTGCATACCGGTAAGGTACATCACACATCTCTCAAATCCAAGTCCAAAGCCGGAATGACGGGTTGAGCCGTATTTGCGCAGATCCAGGTAGAATCCATAGTCTTCTTCCCGCAGGTCCAGCTCTGCCATCCGCTGTTTCAGCTTCTCATAGGAATCTTCTCTCTGGCTTCCTCCGATGATCTCCCCGATCCCCGGAACCAGACAGTCCATAGCCGCCACAGTTTTGCCGTCTTCGTTCTGTTTCATGTAGAAGGCCTTGATCTCCTTCGGATAGTCTGTGACAAATACCGGACGTTTAAAGATCTGCTCGGTAAGGTATCTCTCATGCTCGGTCTGAAGATCGCAGCCCCAGGATACCTTATAGTCAAACTTATCATTCGCCTTTTCCAGCAGCTCTACAGCCTCTGTATAAGTCACATGGGCGAACTGGGAATTCAGTACATGGTTCAGTCTGTCCAGAAGGCCTTTATCTATAAAGGAATTGAAGAAATTCATCTCCTCCGGGGCGTTCTCCAGCACATAGCGGATCACGTATTTCAGCATAGCCTCGGCCATCTCCATATTGTCCTGAAGATCTGCAAAAGCCATCTCCGGCTCGATCATCCAGAACTCCGCCGCATGACGGGTGGTATTGGAATTTTCCGCCCGGAAGGTAGGTCCGAAGGTATAGATGTTCCGGAAAGCCTGGGCAAAGGTTTCCCCGTTTAACTGGCCGCTGACTGTGAGGTTTGTAGGTTTCTTAAAGAAATCTTTGGAGAAATCCACCTCTCCCTCTTCCGTCTTCGGGATATTCTTCAGATCCATAGTGGTCACCTGGAACATTTCTCCTGCGCCTTCACAGTCGCTTCCTGTGATCAGAGGGGTATGCACATATACAAAGCCTCTCTCCTGGAAAAACTGATGGATGGCAAAGGCGGTCAGCGAGCGGATGCGAAAGACTGCCTGGAAGGTATTGGTCCTTGGACGCAGATGGGAAATAGTCCGCAGATACTCCATACTGTGACGTTTTTTCTGAAGGGGGTAGTCTGCGGCGGAATCGCCTTCCACAGTTACCTCCGAGGCCTGGATCTCAAAAGGCTGTTTTGCATTGGGCGTAGCAACCAGCTTTCCTTTTACAAGAATGGCCGCACCTACATTTAATTTAGAAATCTCCTGAAAATTTTCCATCTGATCATGGTAAACGATCTGGAGGGTTTCAAAAAAGCTGCCGTCGTGAAGCACGATAAATCCAAAGGTCTTGGAATCTCTTACACTTCTCACCCAGCCTCCTACGGTAATCTCTTTATCCAGATATTCTTCTCTGTTTCTGTAAATTTCTTTTACTGTTGTGAGCTGCATTCTTCTATCTCCTTCTCTTACAGGTATTTCATTAGTATAGCGCATTGTCCGGAACAGTTCAAGACCAATCTCAGCGGTTGTCCTCCAGATAACAGAAGAACACATTTCCATTTTCCTGAAAGGCGTTGGTACTGTCCTGCATGCCATAATACTGGGTTTCCCCTGCAGCCGGAGCATACAGGAGCACATTATATGCATCATAGCCTACGATCACCTCTGCCTGTCCGTTTTTCCCCCGGGCGATCACCGGACGCCGGGCTCCTGTTTCATAGAGGATCTGTTCCAAAGTACAGCCGGACATATCTATGACTTTTCCCTGTCCTTCCAGAGCCTCGTTTAAATCTTCCAGGTCGAGAGAGGCCTTGGCTATGGCTTCCGGCAGTTCCTGAACGGAAATATCCGCCCGTTCCGGTATATTGCCGCTTTCCCAGATATATCTCTGGGCGCTGTCCAGAACGATCCCGTCTTCCTCCTGAGCCAGGGCCACTGCCGAAGAAACCGTTTCACAGACGCCGGTCAGGCTTCCAAGAGCATATACATAATATCTGCTTTCCTTTCCTCCGGTAAGCTCCATATTCAGAGTCCTGTCAGGGTTCTCGATAATCTTGGTATCTACTACCAGAGGCGGCTGGCCGGAGCTGTCTGCGGCAAACTGTATGGCAGTCACGTTCCCCTGCCGGACTGTGGTAGATGTAACCACAGAAAATATCTCATCCTGTCTGCTGCGGACATTGTTCATGATCTGATCTTTGGTAGTCCCTGCAAAGCTGTCCCCTACCTTGGTAGCTCTGGAAAGCTCCAGCAGATTTTCCTGGATGGTCACATCCAGGACATAGTAGCCATCCTGATGATAGCTTTTTACCAGCTCTCCCTGAAAGTTCTGGATCCGTATCTCTGACATGGCAAAATCCCTGCCGCCGGAAACGTTGTTCACAATATCCCCTTCATTGGCCACGCCATAGATCAGATCGTTATTAATAAATCCAAATAGCCGGATCCTGGTTCCCGGATCCGCCTGGATCACAGCCTCTTCTCCTGTTTCAAAATCCATAAAAATGATCGACGTGGTATTGTAGGGATCCATTCCTTCCATCCATGCGGCATAGCGTCCGTTCTCCGACACAAAAAAGCATTCATCCTTTATCTGATCCTGTACGGTTTCATAGGTTTTTTCTTCCATAGAGAACCTATACAGATTTCTCTCTAAAAGAAGATACAGACTGCCGTCTTTGCTGGCATAGGCCAGCTTTTCCATGTCTGCCTTCAGAAAATCCCAGGATTTCAGATTTCTCAGGAAAAACTTCTCCTCTATGGCGTTCTGCTCTGCGGAATAATGATATACGGCGGTTCCCATCTGCCCCTCATGCTGCCCCCGGTTCATATATCCGTAAAGGACAAAGTCGATATCCCCGCTTTCTTCTACTCTGACGATCTTGATATCATGCCGGCTGATGTCATTCCTCTCATCATTGCTGAGGGTATCCCGAAAACTGAAAACTCTTGTCATTTTATTGGTTTCCACATTGTAAGACCACAGATCTCCCTGCTGCACAAAAGCCAGGATCGTCCCTGTGCTGTCTGACATATACTGTACGTCCGTAGGAGCAATCCCAAGATTTATTTTTCCTCCGCTGACAAAGTTCTGTTCGGTTGTAAGCACCTGTTCAACCTGTCTTCTGAAGTCCAGGAGGACGACTCTGGTCTGGTTATAGCTCATACGGTAAAACTCTTCCACCTGATATATCTCCACCTCTCCTTCCTCTGTCTCGGCGGAGATATCATAGGTCAGGGAAATGCTGCCGGAATTCTCACTGATATCCTCTATGGTTGGAATTCCCGGTCTGCTGATCTGTGGCGCCAGGTCTCCCCAGAGGATCATACCTTCATCAGAAGTGATATCCAGATTCCGGAAACTGTTATCCGTTACCAGGGGATCGTCCTCCAGATAAGTAGTCAGATCCCCGGAATCCTCCTGAGAAAAGGTTTTTGTATAAAAGCTGTTTACAAATTCCACATACTGTTCTGTACTAAGTCCTGCCCTCTGAAGCAGTCTGGTATAATAATTCCAGCTTCCGTCCTCTGTATGCAGGGTAAAGCACAGAGAATACTCCTGATCCATAAGGATCGGCTGGGACAATGTAAACCGGGCGGTAAGCCTGCCGTCCTCTTCTTCCGTAAATCCTCGGATCTTATTGTTCTCTATCACCGTCTTCCCGTCCAGAGAAGCAACCTCATAGACAAGACTGTCTATCTCCCTGCCATTAGGCGTAATGCTCACTTCCAGGGTCCTGTCTGTTCCCAGCGGCGTAACGCTGTCTCTCACAAAGGTTACATTCATCTCATCCGCATAAGCATACATGCGGTTTACTTCCGTTCCATTGATGAGCACAGCCATGCCGGGACTGGACGCCGTCTCCATATCCGTCTTATTATCTGTGGACTGATGATTCATCAGGCCGGAAAATGCTGCCACCCCGCACAGGAAGACAGCCAGCAAAATGCCGGCTCTTATTAATATTTTCTTCATCTGTTATCCTCTCTGTATCTTTCCTCCGGGACAGCGGTTCCATCTCTGTCTGAGCTGCCGCCAAACATCAGCTTCTTTAATGTAGGCTCTACGCAGAAGGCTTCCATACATTTTTCCCATTTCTGCCGCCGCCTGGGATCTTCTTTTTTATTTTCATTCTTTACAGCCCGGATCAGCAGATTCTTGGGTGTATGTTCCATAGCTATAAACTCCAGGATCTGGGTATCATATCCTGCGCTCTCAAGCATCTGGGCCCTGAGACCGTCTGTGAGGAGAGCAGCAAATCGTTCCTTCAGGATCCCATACTCCAGCACAGGAGACAACTCCGGATTTTCCACCTGCCGGTTCAGCTCGTGCTGACAGCAGGGCACAGACAATATCACCCTTGCTCCCCATTTTACCGCTTTGGCAAGGGCAAAATCCGTAGCCGTATCACAGGCATGGAGAGTCACCACCATATCCACCCGGTCCGCCCCCTGATAAGAGGCAATGTCTCCCTGGAGAAACCGCAGTTTGTCATATCCGTATTTATCCGCAAGTCTCTGGCATTTCTCGATCACGTCCTCCTTCAGATCCAGCCCGGTCACCTGTATGTCGCAATGGTTCAGTTCTTTCAGATAATAGTACATAGCAAAAGTCAGATAGGACTTCCCGCAGCCAAAATCTATGATCCGGATTTCCCTGTCCCTGGGCAGCTTAGGAAGGATATCCTGTATAAACTCCAGATACCGGTTCAGCTGCTTAAATTTGTCATATCTGGAATTTTTAATCTTTCCCTCAGGAGTCATTACCCCCAGATCTATCAGCCATGGAATGGGAACCCCTTCCTGGAGCAGGTAATTCTTCTTTCTGTTATGGGAAAGCATAGGTGTAAAATCTTCTTTCGTCCTGGTCCTGATTTCCTTGGCTTTTATATCCATGTTTCCCTTTTTGCTCACCAGGACTCTGCCCTGGACATATCTGCTTTCCAGCTGCAGCTGGCGGAAATTTTCCTGCATCTGCTCTGTAAGATAGGAGATCAATTCTTCTTTTCCATAATTTTCATGAATCGCTTTTGTTCCCTGAAGCCGGGTGACCTGATAGCGGACCTCTCCTTTTACCGGCACAGGCCGTACCTGGAGCTTTGTCCCGGTGCTTGTATTTCTGGCATTGCTTACCAGTATCCGGTCTAATTCTTCATTCACATATTTATTCAAAAATTCTCTGATATCTTTCATGATCTATCCCTGTGTCTTATGTTTCCTCTGAAACTGCGGATTTTCCTGCAGTCCCTTTCTATTGTAAAAGTTTTAGGAAAAATCCGCAACCCCAAAACCAGGGTTTTCCACCGGTTTTTTGTATCTTCCCCTATCCGATCGGAAAGCGGTTCAGTCCCAGTCTCCCAAAAGCTTTCTCACACCTCTTCTCCTGCCGATTTCCTGGCAGAAAAGAACCGTCACAAAATCCTCCAGAAGTTCCCCTTCCCCACCTGTTTCCCCGGTTTGGGTCAAAGTAACTTCCGGCACCTCCCATGCCCGGGCATAAATCTCCCGGCAGATTCTCTCCATATTCCTTTTATCCGGATATTGATCATAGATAAAACTTCCCTCATAGTCCAGCCGGTCGCAGCAGTCTGTGACAAGGGCCTTTAGACTCCCGGCCTTTTGGGGAAAATAAGATTCCATCAGCCTTCTGTCCTCTTCCAGTTTGGCGGCGTTTTCAAATCCCTCCTTATTTTTCACGGATCTGTAATAGCAGTTCCTTTTCTCTTCTTCCATAGCCTCTGGCCTCCAGGAACAAACATACTCTCTAACAGTATATTCTTCCTTTTCCTGCAGGGTTACCGTCTTTCCTTCAGCGGATCACAAAAAAAGCGCCTCTTTTCCGGATATCGTTTCATTACGCTACGTCCAAAAAAGAGGCGCAAGGCATGCCTGCCATCTTCTATTATATCTTATGTGTTTCCATCCGTTATGACAGATCCGGGATGATCTCCTTCAGCACATACAGCAGAGAAGCAAAATCCCCTCCCCGTCTGCCCAGTTCGGTTCGGTCAACCGGAATTCCCGCATACATCAGTTCATCTCCGTAGGCCTTATACTCCTTCTGAGACCCGCCTTCCAGAGACACCTGATAAAGGGTGTCTTCCTTTAGCCCCTTCAGTTTCAGCCGCAGCCAGGATCCGTTGACCTTGTTCAGCCTCTGATAGAACATAGCGATGGATTCTTTCTTGTCCTGAGATACCACCTGCCATGCCGTCTCATTTCCTTCAAAAGGACTCTGGATACGGTAAAAGTCTCCGTCGATCTGGATCAGTTCCCGGTATTTCTTCATAAAGGCTACCTGACGTTTCACCTCTTCCATCTCCTGATCAGAAAGAAGGTTCAGATCCAGCTCATAGCCAAAAGTTCCAAAATAAGCAATGTTGGCTCTGGTCTCTATTGGCGTTGTACGGGACACCTGATGATTAGGAACCGCAGATACATGAGACCCCATAGAAACGATGGGGTAAACATAGGAAGTTCCATACTGGATCTTCGTTCTCTCATTGGCGTCTGTGTCATCGCTGGTCCAGGTCTGGGGAGCGAAGTACAGCATACCCGGATCAAATCTGGCACCTCCGCTGGCACAGGATTCAAAAAGGATCTCCGGAAACTCTGTAGTAAGCCGGGTATACAGGTCATAAACCCCCAGCATATACCGGTGCATGGTCTCTCCCTGGCGGTCCGGATCAGCCGTCCGGCTGTAAGGCTCTGTCATATACCGGTTCATATCCCATTTGATATAGGAAATGGAAGACTCCCGGATAATTTTTGCGATCATTTCATATATATAGTCCACCACTTCTTTCCTGGAGAAATCCAGGACATGCTGATGTCTTGCATGGCTTTCAAATCTGCCCGGCACGCCGATGAGCCAGTCCGGATGCTGCCGGTAAAGGTCACTGTCCTTATTTACCATTTCCAGCTCTACCCACAGGCCGAACTTCAGCCCCATATCTTCAATCTTTCTGGACAGTCCGGAAATCCCTTCCGGCAGTTTTTCCAGGTTGGCGTACCAGTCTCCCAGTCCTCTGTAGTCGTCGTTTCTGGCTCCGAACCAGCCGTCGTCCAGAACAAAAAGTTCTACGCCGGCTTCTTTTGCCTTTCTGGCAATGTTCAGGATCTTTTCTTCATTGAAATCAAAATAAGTAGCTTCCCAGTTGTTCAGCAGGATAGGACGGGCCTGGTCTCTCCAGGTCCCCCGCATAAGTCTCTTTCTGTACAGCCGGTGATATACCTGGCTCATTTTATTCAGCCCCTGGTCACTGTAAACCATAACTGTTTCCGGAGTCTGGAAGCTTTCTCCCTGTGTGAGGATCCAGGAAAAGCTTTCCGGATGGATGCCCGCTATAACTCTGGTCATATCAAAGGTAGATACCTCTGCCTGGATCAGGAAATTCCCGCTGTAAACAAAGCTGAAGCCATAAACCTCCCCGTTATCCTCCCCTGCCTGAGGACGCTTTAAAGCCATAAACGGATTGTGCTCCGCACCGCTGCAGGTACCGTTCAGTCCGTAAACAGACTGGATCCCCATTTCCAGCGGACGTTTCTTCACATACCGCTCTCTTCCCCAGGCTCCGGAAAGCTGGATCATTTCAAAGTCCATATCAGAAAATTCCACACAGGCGCTCATCGCCTTTTCCAGGACAACGGCCCCCTCTCCCTTATGCAGAAATCTTGCATTTCTGGCGATCACCGGATAATCTCTGTAAATCGTATAAGACAATATAAGCTCCGTATCGATCTTCTCATCATGAAGGATGATCTCCAGGGTATCCGCTTCCTCTTCCCCTTCTACATAAGTAGCGGGCAGCGGAGAAAGTGAAGGCTTGCCCCTGTGGATCTCATAGCCTTTGTAAACAAAATTAACGATCCGGCTTCCATCCTCCTGCCGGATGGACAGTGCCGGCGTTTTGTAATCCCCTGTGCCGTAGACCGGATACTCCTGTCTGGCGTAGTGCATGGACAAAAGCCCCGGCTCCGGAACACAGACCGACATCTGTGATCTCATCAGCTCCTCATGAAAATGGGAAAAATCCTCTCTGTCGCGAAGGGCTTTTCCATAATACAGATTCTCCATCTGCCCATTCTCCATAATACGGATGATATAGCTTATTTCACTGTTACATAAATGAAACTGTTTTGATTGTTCATGATAAATAACAGGCATGGCGTCCTCCTTTTCTCTTGTGCTTCACTGTTTTATTTGAATGGTTTTAATTATAGACTCCTCCACTCCTCCTGTCTTTCCTATTTGTTTTTTTTAATTGTTAATTTGTTGCATCCTGGCCCCTTGTTATTGCAAATCATTGTTTTCTGACATCTCTGTAAATTTCATCCTCATTTTAATAAATTTCCAGGTTTTTAAACCACTGTTTGATTTTAAAAATGTCAACCATTTTTCTGCTTTTTTCTCCAAAAAAATGGATTTTATAACAACTTCACAAAACCTATGTTCTTTCTCACATTATGTAAATCAAAGAAATCCACCGGAATTTTTGTGGACAATGTGGATAACTTGGTGTATAACTCCATTTTTCCATAGTTTTCCACTCTTTTCAATGTGTATAACTTTGAGGACAAAATGTGGGAAGCCAAACAGCTTCCCACATTTTTGTACATCTTTTACAATCGTGAATATTCTGAAAATTTTTCTCTAGCCGATCACTTTAATGCCGCCCTGCTGACGGACTTTCAGCACATGGCAGGAGCCTTTGCCGAAAATACGATCAATCCTATTTCTATACTCTTCCACATAACTGTTTTCTACAAACACCTGGATCGTCCCTGCAAATCCTCCTCCGTGAACCCGGCTGACGCCGTGCTCCTGAAGAATACTTTCGCTGGCTCCCAGGGCAATGGACATAGACTGATTCTGCTCATCCCTGTTTATGTAAATATTCTGGAGATATTTAAAGGAAGAGTTTCCGGATTCTTTCACCAGTTCAAGAAATCCGGGGAAGTCCCCCTGCTTCAGAGCCTCCACCTGTTTCTCTACCCTTCTTTCCTCCTCGTAGAAGTGCAGCGCCCGCAGTACCGGACGGTCTCCCAGAATGCTTCTCAGTCCTGGAATTTCCTGGAAAAATTCTTCTTTTTCTACCTCTCTTAGCACATTTTTCTTAAAGAACGCCGCCACCTTCTTCATTTCTTCCGGAATCTTGGCGTAGTCGTCTGTCAGATTCGCATGAGAGGCCTTGGTGTCCACAATACAGAGGCTGTACTGATAGGCCTGGAAATCCGACGGCACCTTATTCACAGAAGGCACCTGGGGATCCTGAAAATCAATATGGATCAATCCACCTACTGCGCTTGCCATCTGGTCCATAAGGCCGCAGGGCTTTCCAAAATACACATTTTCTGCATACTGTCCCGCTTTGGCGATCTCCACCGGATCGATCTCCATATTATTGAAAAGTCCGGAAAAGATCGTACCTACGATCACCTCAAAGGCTGCAGAGGAAGACAGGCCGGCACCGATCAGCACATCGCTGGTGATATAGGCCTGGAATCCGCCGATCTTATATCCCTTCTCTGCCAAGGCTGCCGCCACGCCTCTTATGAGGGCTGTAGTGGTTCCTTCTTCTTCATATTTTTCTTCCAGATCCTCTATATTTATTTCCACCATGTCGTATCCTTCGGATACGATCTGAACTGCCGGAGTCTCTGTGGGACTGACAATTCCTATGGCGTCTAAGTTAATAGAGGTAGCCAGCACCATTCCATGCTGATGATCCGTATGATTGCCGCCCACCTCGCTTCTGCCTGGAGCGCTGTATATTTCCACCGGTTTTTCGCCAAACAGCTCTTCAAATTTCCCTACCGCCTGAGCATATCTGGTATTCTGTCTTTTTGCTTCGCTCTCATCCTGGTAGATGTCCCGAAATAGTTCTTCGTACTTTCCCTGTAAAAGTTCCTCTTTTAGTATTCTGGAGTCTTTCATCATTTTTCCCTCCTGTTTTTTTCTGCAGACGGCTCATATACCGCCACGTTTATCATATCACACTTTTTCAAGAAAATACACATACCCTTTTTCTTTTTTCATAAACTGTAAAGAAACATCTGGTTGACGAGGAACTTTCTTTGAAAAAATTCTTATCTGTAAAACGGAAATATCTTATTTTTTCTCTGTTTCCGGCAGCGGCGGCGGGCATGGTCCTATGTCTGCTGCATTTCTTCCCCATGGACCCGGAAAATCTGCGTTTTGAAAAATACATAGATCAGATCTTTCAGGAGGAATTAAAGGGAAACACGCTGAATCTCCACTATACGCTGGCCTATCCGGAGGATTACGGGATCCGGGACTATTCTGTCAGTCTGGGGACTATGGATCCGGAAGCCCTGGAAGCCGGCCTGGAAGAAACCGAAGTCCTGGACCAAAAACTGAAAAGCTTTCATTCTGAACAGCTTTCCCTGGAAAACCAGATCATCTATGACATTCTTTCTCTTGAATTTTCCTCCCGGCTGTCTTTGGGAAGTTCCTATCTTCTTGAAGAGCCTCTTGGTCCGAATCTGGGGATACAGGCGCAGCTCCCCATCCTGCTGGCCGAATATACCTTCCGGACTTCTGCTGATATTAAAGATTATTTTTCTCTTCTCTCCCAGATCCCGGATTATTTTCAAAGCATCCTGGAATTTGAGGAAACAAAAGCCAAAGAAGATCTTTTCATGAGCGACGCCAGCGCTGACCGGATCATCCAACAGTGCCATAGTTTCATGGAAACCGGAGAAGATAATTATCTCTATTCCATGTTCCGTCAGCAGATAGAAAACCTTCTCAGAAAGAAACGGATCACCCGAAAGCAGGCGGAGGCATTTATGAAAATGCAGGAAAAGCTTATGGATCAGTGTGTCTTCCCTGCTTATCTCACTTTATCTCAAGGACTGGAAGCCCTGAAAGGACAGGGAAAAAATTCCGGAGGGCTGGCCCGTCTGGAAGGAGGGAAGGAATATTATACGTATCTGATCCGGAGTACGGTGGGAGACTACCGTTCTTTGGAGGAGATCCTTCAATGTCTCTTTCTCCAGCTTCAAAGTGATCACCAAAACATGCAGGAACTTCTTTCTGCGGATCCCCAGCTTCTCTCCAGAGCCTATGATCTGCCCTCCTCTGACCTTTTGCCGGAACAGATGCTGGATTACCTTCAGCAGGTTATCACAGATGATTTTCCCGGACTGGAAGTAGATTCTTATGAAGTTAAATATGTGCCGGAATCTATGGAAGATTTCTCCAGTCCGGCCTTTTATCTTACCCCTCCCATTGATACCCTTACCCCAAACACCATCTATATCAATCAGGCCAGCCAGGTATCTTCGGCAGAGCTTTTCACTACCCTGGCCCATGAAGGCTTCCCCGGACATTTATACCAGACTGTATATTTTGCCCGGCAGGAGCATCATCCCATAAGAGAGCTGCTGAGCTGCAGCGGATACATTGAAGGATGGGCCACCTACGTAGAAGCTCTCTCCTACGATTACGCCTCTCCTTTTCTCCAAATGGATCCTGAAATCCTGGATTTACTCCGCCTGAACCGCTCTATAAGCCTGTGCCTGTATGGGATCCTGGATCTGGGAATACACGGGCAGGGATGGAACGCCCGGACAACTGCCGATACCCTTGCTGTCTTTGGGATCACAGATCCGGATACCTGCCAGGAAATCTTTCAGTATATCGTGGAGAATCCCGCCAATTACCTGAAATACTATCTTGGGTATCTGAATTTTCTGGATCTGAGAGAAGAAGCCCGGGCAGCCGCCGGCAGCAGCTTTGAACCCAGAGATTTTCATAAAAAACTTCTGGACATCGGCCCGGCTCCTTTCTCTGTGGTGGAGAAATATCTTTTCGCTGACTATGAATAAAGAAAAAGCGGTGTTCAAAATATCACCGATAAGCGTCAAAAAATTCCCGCAGATTCATTAAGGACTTCACCAGAACCTTCTGTTGATCTTCATCCAGATCCTTCAATACAGCCTGTATCATACCATCGTGAAACCTCCGGTGATGTGCATTGGCCTTCCGGCCTTTCTCAGTAAGAGAGATCAGGACTACCCGTCTGTCCTCTTCGCTTCTTTCTCTATGGACATAACCTTTCTTTACCAGACTGTTAATGGCAATGGTGAGTGTTCCCACTGTAACTGACATGATCTTCGCCACAGTGGACATATTTTTAGGCTCGTTCTCCCCGATCGCCTCAATAATATGCATATCGTTCACAGAAATATCTTTAAAATCGGAAGTGATCAAAGCCTTGCTCTCTATATCCAGGATTTCCTGAAAAAGTCTTACAAGAATATCATGCAGTACCTCGTAATTGCTCACGCCATCGCTCCTCTCTGACATATCAGATGCTGTTTCTTTGATGGCTTTATTATATCCGATTCAAGTATCAATTACAATCAAATTTTTTGATTATCAAAATATTTTTTCATTTTTCCACGACGAAAAAGAGGACTGCCGAAGCAATCCTCTTTTTCATGTCTCTATTATGAAACCAATATTTTTATTTCACGATCATTTCGCCGTAGCACTCTTTTCCGGGAGCCAGAGCGTTGGATTCGTCTGTGTCGATATGTGCTGCTGTAGCGTAAGAAGCGCTTACACGGACAACAACATCTCCGAATGTTAAAGAACGGCCGTTTGGAGACTCAATAGCAAGGCTTACGATCTGTTTGTCCTCTACGCCTGCGGCCTGAGCGTCTTCCGGTGTCATATGTACATGACGTTTTGCAGCGATCACGCCTTCTGTCAGCTCTACTTCCCCTGCAGGTCCGATCAGCTTACATGCGCCGGAGCCTGCGATATCGCCGGACTCACGGATAGGAGCTGTAACGCCAAGGCTTCTTGCGTCTGTAAGAGAAACCTCAATCTGCGTATCTTTTCTTACAGGACCCAGAACAGACATCTTCTGGCTTCCCTTTGTTCCTACAACTTCTACCTTTTCCTCACAGGCAAACTGTCCCGGCTGGCTTAACATTTTTTTCACGGTCAGTTCATGTCCCTTGCCAAACAGAATTTCCAGATGCTCCTGTGATAAATGTACGTGTCTTGCAGATGTTTCTACTAATACTTTCATTTTGAAATCCTCCACTTAATCATTAATAATCATTCGCTATCTTTAATTATAGCTTTTTCCAAAAGCTTGTCAACGATATCCGGGGATTTCCTGCCGGGTTTTTTGCATTTTTCATGATACAAAGCGGGCTGCCGGATCAGGTTCCGGACAGTAATAAAAAACCAGAAGTTACCGGCCTGCTTTGTCAGTCGGCCATAGCTTCTGGTTTTTTCTCTTTTTCATTTTCTGTAAATTTGTCTTTCAGATACCGGTACTCCTCTACGATACCCCTGGTGATCTCATCCTCCTCCTCCTGGTCGTCAGGGTGGTAGATCCGGAGCAGGGCGGAATACCTTTTATCCAGTTCTTCTACTGTTTTCAGCCCCTTAAAATAGCGGCCCCCCGTATCGTTCTCTTCCGGGTCTCTGCCTTTGTATCCGCCATCAAAGGTGGACCACTGGAAATCCGGTCTTTTATAGAACGCCTTCCAGGTCTTGGAGTTCCCCATATAAAACCGCCATATCCAGCTGCAGGCAGCCTCCAGGACCACCATTACCAGTCCCACGCCGGCAACCGGAACATAGATCAGGCCTCCGGCCACACATATGGTGAGCACGATGGCGGCGACTCCCGGCCCGTTCCCCCGGACCTGGAGGGCAACCTCCACCAATGCAGCCAGCAGGACCACTGCCGAAGACAAAATACATACGAAAGAAACCACGGTTCCCGAAATTTTAAAAAAATACTGGACACAGCGGATCAAAATAAACGCTGCCGCCAGCGGGATTGCAAGGATCACTTTTAACACGGTCCATAAAATCTTGAGTATACGTCTGCTGTCAATTTTTTTCATACTTATACCTGCATTTCCGAAAATATTCAAAATCTGCCCCTTCGGGCCGCATCTGCCTACAGGATTAGTTTACCATATCTGCCAGGATTTTCACAGGACAAATTTTTAACAATTTTTCAGCTGCATACATTGACAGGATATCTCAGGTATTGTGATCGCTCACATGGAATTTTTTCAGATTTCCGATCTTCTGCCGTCTCTCGGCCAGGATCTCTTCTACTTCCTCCAGAGAGATTCCAGACTCCACCATCATCACAAGGAGATGATAGATCAGATCACAGATCTCGTTAGCCGTATCCTCATTTTTACCGTTTTTGGCTGCAATGATCACTTCGCTGCACTCTTCCCCGCATTTCTTCAGGATCTTATCCAGTCCCTGTTCAAAAAGATAGCAGGTATAGGAGCCTTCCCTTTTTTCTTCTTTTCTTTCCCGGACTACCTGATACAGTCCTTCCATAACATCCATCATTTCTTCTCTTCCTCCCATAATTCTCTGAAAAAGCAGCTGTGGGATCCTGTGTGGCAGGCGGCGCCTGTCTGGATCACTGTGACCAGAAGAGTATCCTCGTCACAGTCTCCTTTTATGTCAACTACTTTCTGGACATGGCCGGAAGTAGCCCCTTTATTCCACAACTCCTGTCTTGAACGGCTGTAAAACCAGGTATAGCCGGTCTCAAAAGTCTTCTTCAGGCTTTCTCGGTTCATATAAGCCAGCATCAGGACCTCTCCTGTATCCTTCTCCTGGACGATCGCCGGCAGAAGATCGCTTTTTTTAAAATAATTTTCAATCTCTATCATTTTCCATTCCTTCTCACTGGGATATTTTCTTCTCTTAAATGTTCTTTTACCTGTTCCACCGTCAGTTCCCGGAAGTGGAACAGGGAAGCCGCCAGAGCCGCATCTGCTCCGGTTTTCTCAAAGACCTCTGAAAAATGTTCCAGCTTTCCGCAGCCGCCGCTGGCGATCACCGGAATAGAAACCCGATCGCAGACCGCCCGGGTCAGTTCCAGGTCAAAACCGTCCCGGCATCCGTCTGTATCCATAGAAGTCAGCAGGATTTCCCCCGCTCCCAGCTCCTGGCATCTTTTTGCCCATTCCAGAGCATCCAGTCCGGTGTCTTTCCTTCCGCCATGGACTACCACGTGAAAATTCCCCTTTTCATCTCTCCTGGCGTCAATGGCCGCTACTACGCACTGGCTTCCGAAAATCCTTGCCGCATCAGCGATCAGCTGGGGATTCTTTACTGCTGCGGAATTTACGGAAACCTTGTCCGCCCCGGCCCGGAGGATCTCCCGGAAATCCTCTACCGTTCCTATCCCGCCCCCCACAGTAAGGGGTACAAATACGTGCTGTGCTGTTTTTCGCACAACGTCCGTCATGGTTTTTCTTCCCTCATGGGTTGCGGTAATATCCAGAAAACAGATCTCGTCCGCTCCCTGTCTGTCATATTCTATGGCGCACTCCACAGGATCTCCCACTTCTTTTATCCCTACGAAGTTCACACCTTTTACTACTTTTCCATCCCTGACGTCCAGACAGGGAATGATCCTTTTGGCCAGCATCAGAATCCACCTGCCTTCTCAATGGCTTCTTTCAGGTCAATGGCGCCGGAATAGATGGACTTTCCGCAGATACAGCCATACAGTCCCAGTCTGGCGCAGTTTTCAATGTCTTCTATAGATCTTACCCCGCCGCTGGCAATAATACGGCAGGACACTGTATCATTTAACTGTTCCAGATGATCCAGGTTCACCCCTGTAAGGGTACCGTCTCTGGAAATATCTGTATAGATCAGGGTCTTTACGCCCATCTGCTCCATGGCCATAGCCAGTTCCAGGTAGCACACCGCACTGGTCTCCATCCAGCCTTCCGTAGCCACCATGCCGTCTCTTGCGTCGATCCCCACAGCGATCTTATCTCCGAATTCTTTCACCGCCTCTGCCACTAATGCAGGGTTTTTCACTGCTGCAGAACCCAGGATGATCCTGGAGATCCCCTCCTCCAGATAATCTTCTATTGTCTTCATATCCCGGATGCCCCCGCCCAGCTCGGTATGCAGCCCTATCTCCTTTGCGATCTTTAAGAAGATCTCTCTGTTCACAGGATAAGCGTCCTTGGCTCCGTTTAAATCCACCATATGTATCCATCTGGCCCCCTCCCGGGCAAACTTCCGGGCTGTCTCAAAGGGATCCTCCGCCACCTTCTGGGCCGTCCCGTAGTCCCCTTTAAACAGGCGGACACAGGTTTTATCTTTAATATCAATTGCAGGTAATACTATCATACACTCACCAGCCTTGCAAAATTTTCTAACATTCTCAATCCTGTCTTCCCGCTTTTTTCCGGGTGGAATTGGGCTCCATAAACCATTCCCCGGTGTACCAAAGCCGGGATCTCCTCGCCATAAACCGTGTAGCAGGATATATTCTCATCCTCCGTTTCCGCCCGGAAGGAATGCACAAAATATACATAGGGTTCTTTCTCCATATTTTCCGTCATAGCGCAGGGATTCAACACCCTCAGATCGTTCCAGCCCATATGGGGGATCTTCAGTCCTTTGCCGTCGATCCGGACCACCTGGCCGGGGATCAGACCCAGGCCTTCTGTCTCTTTAAATTCAAAGCTTTTTTCAAAAAGCAGCTGCATTCCCAGGCAGATCCCCAGAAGAGGTTTCTTTAAAGCTTCTCTGCGGATCACCTCTGTAAGTCCTCTCTTTTCCAGCATATCCATGGCATCGGGAAAGGCCCCCACTCCGGGAAGGATCAGTCCGTCTGCTTTTTCGATCTCTTCCCGGTCTCCGGTCACACAGTTCTCCACGCCCAGATAATCCAGGGCGTTTTTTACGCTGAACAGGTTTCCGGCTCCGTAATCTATAATTCCTATCATCACAACACTCCCTTTGAAGAAAGCACGCCTTTGTCTGTCTGTGTCACCGCTTCCCTGAGAGCATGGGCAAAGGCCTTAAATATGGCTTCAATCTTATGATGGTCATTTTCTCCGTACAAAACCTTCAGATGAAGAGTGATCCCTGCCTGGAAGGCCAGTGCCCGGAAAAATTCTTTTACCATACAGCAGTCCAGAGCGCCTACGGAAGGATTCTCAAAGTCTGCGTCAAAAACCAGGAACGCCCTTCCGCTGACGTCCAGGGCACAAAATCCAAGAGCCTCGTCCATAGGGATATAGAAACTCCCATACCTTCTGATACCACCCTTGTCCTCCAGGGCTTCCTTTAAGGCCATTCCCAGAACGATCCCCAGGTCTTCAATACTGTGATGGCAGTCCACCTCCAGATCTCCCTTCATGGCAAGATCGATATCAAAGCCGCCATGTACGCAGAGAGCCTGCATCATATGATCAAAAAAGCCCACTCCGCTGGTCCCCTGAAAGCTTCCCGACCCGTCCAGATTCCAGGTCAGACGGATCTGGGTCTCCCTGGTATTTCTTTCGATCTCTCCTGTTCTCATCCTTTGCACCTCCTCTCTCCTTTACTGAAGCAGCTTGTCCAGAGCCTGGATCAGCTCCTGATTTTCCGCTCTGGATCCGGCGGATATGCGCAGGTAGCCGTTCATGTTCCGAATAGAGATTCCTTTCTTTTTCAGCGCCTCAAAAATCTCGACGCTGTGTTCTGTCTTTATATACAGGAAGTTCGTTTCTGTGGGGTACAGCTTCTGTATATCCTTTTTCTTTCCAGCCAGAACCGCCATATCCCGATAAAGCTCCCGGGCAGATTCCTTGATCTGAGCCGTGCATTTTTCCAGATATTCCCTGTGGCCCAGGATCACACAGCCAACTGCCTGGGTCATAGAGTTTACGTTATAGGGCGCCTTCAGCGTTTTCAGTATATTTGTGATCTGCTGATTGGCTGCGGCAAATCCCAGACGGATGGCCGCCATCCCGAAAGCCTTGGAACAGGTTTTCAGGACGATCAGATTATCATAATTTTCAATCTCGTCCAGAACAGACCCCTCAGAAAATTCCATATAAGCCTCGTCTACCACCACCATAGCGTCTACGGCCCCTACGATTTTCAGGATATCCTCCCGGCTCATGACCACTGCGGTGGGGTTGCAGGGATTGGAAAATACCAGAAGCCTGGCGTTGACCTTCGCCGCCTTCTCGATCACTTCCTCCGGAGTCACCTCCATATTCTCATCTTTGTTCAGAGCTTCTGCTTTCGCTCCCACCATCCGGGTGTAAAAAGTGTACATGCTGAAATCGGGAAGAATGGTAAGCATGGTATCTCCTTCTCCCAGAAAGTTCGGAACGATTAAAGAGATCAGTTCATCCGAACCGTTCCCCGCAGTGAGCAGTTCCGGCTTTACATGAAAGAGAGCGCCGGCCTTTTTGCATAATTCTGCAGCGTTTGGATCCGGATAACGATTAAATTCCACTCTGGAGACAGCCTCCATGATCTCTTTTTTGATCTCCTCCGGCATTTCCAAAAAGCTCTCATTGGCGTCCAGCCGCACACGGTAAATTTCTGTTACCGGGTCATATTTCGGGAGATTTTCCAGCTTTTGGGGAAGTCTGTAGCTCATGTTATCCTCTCCTCTCTTTTACGTCCTTTTCTACTTTGCCGATCAGTTCCTCAATTTCTCTCTTTCTCAGCTTCATGCTTGCAATATTTACGATCAGTCTGGCGCTTACCTGGCAGATATCCTCGATAACCTCAAGACCGTTCTCTTTTAAAGTGGTTCCTGTCTCCACAATATCCACGATAGCGTCTGCCAGTCCCAGCACAGGCGCCAGTTCTACGGATCCTTCGATCTTTACCAGATCCACATCCATATTCTTCCCTTCAAAGAAACTTTTTGCCACGTTCATATACTTGCTGGCAATGGTCCTGGTCCGGTATCCCTGATAGATGTCGGTTCCTTTCAGCGCAGCCAGGGCGAAACGGCACTTTCCGAATTCCAGATCCGCCACTTCGTAAAAGGTGCCTCCCTTTTCCATGATCGTGTCTTTTCCTACAACGCCCATATCGCAGACTCCGGTTTCCACATAAGTCACCACATCCGCCGCCTTTGCCAGGACGATCTCCAGGGATCCGTCCCCTATGGGCATGATCAGCTTTCTTCCTTTTTCTCTTACATTTGTACAGTCGTACCCGAGACGCTCCAGCATCTCTACCGTTTTATTTTCTAAACGTCCCTTTGTCAGTGCAATCCTAATTGGTCTCATTTTCTCCGGTTCCTTTCTCCACCTGATATTCTTCGATCTTCTCCCCTACCAGATGGACACGGAGGATCCCTCTTTTCCGGGCGTATTGCAGAGTTTCCTCCAAAGTATCAAAAACACTGTTTTCTGTCATAATCCCTTTTTCCTCCAGTTCTTTCCGATACTTAACGCTGGCCGGAATGTATTTCAGATCCTGGGTATGGACCAGGATCTTGGGTATTGGCTCCGGTTCCGGCTCGTTTACCTGGCTGGCCAGATCCACATTGAACCCGAATCCGATGGCGCAGTGGTCTTCTCCAAACTGGGCCAGAAGGGTATCGTACCGGCCTCCGGAAAGCACCTGCTCTCCCAGCCCCCGGAAATATCCCTGGAAAATGATCCCTGTATAGTATTCCGCCAGATTTACCAGTCCCAGATCGATGAGCACCTTGTCCTCCAGCCCAAGGGCCTGCAGATATTCATAAATCTGTTTCAAATAGTCCAGGCTTTCTCTGGCTCCATTTTCATCAAAAAGCTCATAGGCTTTCTGGAAAACCTCGGCTCCGCCAAATAATCTCGGCAGCTTTCTCAGCGCCCTGGCCGCCTTATTGTCTTTCGCTTTTCCAAGAGTGTCGGACAGCGCCGCATAATTTTTCTGCTCTACCAGCTGACGGATTTCCTCTTTGGTGTCGTCGTCAGCGTCCAGGCTGTCCATGATCGCCTTGAAATAGCCGATATGGCAGAGCTCCAGACGGTATTTTCCCTGGCTGACCTTATCAAGGCTTCTTGCGGCCAGTTCCACCGCCTCCAGGTCTCCTCTGAGAGGAGAACCGCCGATCAATTCAATGCCTACCTGATTGATCTCCACGCTTTTGCTCTTTCTCTCGGGAAATCCCCGGTATATATTATGGTTGTAATAAAGCCGCAGCGGCTTAGGCAGCCCCTTCAGCCTTGTAGCCGTCAGGCGGGCCACCGGAGCTGTACAGTCCGGGCACAGTACCATCAGCCTTCCCTTGCCGTCGGTCAGTTTATACATACACTCTTTTGGCAGATATTGCGCCGCTTTTCCGAAAACATCATAAAACTCCAAAGCCGGCGTCATCACCCGTCGGTAACCCTGGGATACAAATAAATCCTTTAATGTTTTCGTCACCTGTGAACGCTGATCACATTCACCGAAAAGCAGGTCCCGGGTTCCGTCCGGCGTTATTTTATCGTAATATCTCATTTTTATGTCCCTTTCACTTTAACGTGCTACCATAGTATCATCATATAGTTTTTATGTCAACAATTTTCATTTTTCACCCTTTTAACGTGGCACATATATGTCTTATTATAGCAGACTCCGAATTTCTTGTATAGCAAAAAAAGCCGATGCAGGGGGCGGTACCCTACATTGGCGTCAGGGACCAGCTGGTCCCGCATCTCTTGCTTTTTTCACAATTCTTTATAATACCAGCAGCCCTGCCAGGATCACACTGGCGGCGATCCCTCCGAGTGTGGCTAAAAGCGCCCCTGCTATGGTGTATCTTGTCTTGTTTACCCTAGCCGCAATAAAATATACGGATACGGTATAAAAAATCGTTTCTGTACAGGACATCATAATAGAGGCGATCAGTCCTACCCGGGAATCTGTGCCGTATTCCCTGAAAATATCCAGGACCAGCCCTGTGGCCGCACTGGAGGAAAACATCCGGACAATGGTAAGAGGCACCAGCTCCCCCGGAAAGCCTGCATATTCTGTGATCCTCCCAAGGCTCTCCCCGATCAGATCCAGGAATCCGGAAGCCCTTAACACCCCCACCGACACCATCAGCCCGATCAGGGTAGGAAGGATCCCGGCTACTGTTTTCAGTCCGTCCTTTGCTCCTTTCACAAATTCTTCGTACACCTTACATTTATTTGCCAGTCCATACGCCACGATATAAAAAATGACCAGAGGAATGCTGATCTGAGAAAGAAAGAGCAAGATCTTCATTTCTGTGCCTTCCGGTTTTTTTACATTTTACGCAGGAGCATGCAAAAAAAGAAGCTGGGATCCCCAGCTTCCATGTCCTGTATGCTTTTTATTTTTACTGCAAAAGTCCCCTGTAAAATATGTACTGCTGCATAACGCCGCTACAGTCTTTATATCTCTCAGAGGCCTTTATCCTCTCCCTGTGGTCTTCCATATTCCTGTTTTATATCTGGCAAAAGAAATAAGATAATTGGCCAGCCAGCCTATGGGAACCGCATACCATACAAAGGCGATCCCGAATCTGGGGGCCATAGTCACCGCCACTGCCACACGGAGCCCAAGGTTCACCAGGTTCGCCACAGTAAACATCTTCATATCCCCGGCGCCTCTCAAAAGACCATCGGTGATCATTTTCAATCCGATAAAGCTGAAAAAGAAGCCGATAAACCGCATATAAGACATACCGGTATTCAGCGCCAAAGCCGTGCCTTCCTCTCCCAGGAACATCTGGATCAGAGGCCTGTAGAAGATCTCCAGGATCCCGCAGAGCAGGATCCCGAAACCGAAGACGATCCCGTAGGCTGTGCGGTATCCCTTCACCACCCGCTCCTGCTTCCCGGCTCCCAGATTCTGAGCCGTATAAGAGGACATTACATTTCCCATGGCAGCCATAGGCACAATACAGATACTTTCGATCCGCATTCCCGCAGAATATCCGGCCAGCATCTGGGCGCCGAAGCTGTTTACCACCGACTGGACCAGCATCATGCCGATAGAAACCGTAGACTGCTGAAGAATGGACGGAAGGGCGATCCTGCACATAGATGCGAATTCTCTTTTATCAAACCGCCGTATTTCTTTCCCTGTCTGATAGCTTCTCGTTTCCCGGATAAAGATCAGAAAGGCCATGACCGCTGAGATCCCCTGGGCGATCAGCGTGGCCCAGGCCACACCGGCCACACCCATATGGAAGCTGCATACCATAATAAGATCCAGGGCCACATTAAATACCGAAGAAAAGATCAGCAGATATAAAGGTATCCGGGATTTTCCCAGGGCATTGAACATAGCCGACAGCACATTGTACATAAAAAGGAAGGGCAGTCCCAGAAAGTAAATGTTCAGATACGTTACCGCATCTTCCATGATATTATCCGGGGTGTTTAAAACCGTCATGATCTGGTCTCCCAGAAGGAGTCCGATCCCTCCCAGCGCCAGGCTGACAATAAGGAAAGAGAGCAGGGCTGTGCTCACAGAAGTTTTCATCCTCCTGTAATCTCTGGCTCCGAAGTACCGGCTGACAAGCACCGAAGCGCCTACCCCGCCTCCGATGGCGATCGAGATAAACACATTGGTCAGGGAGTAAGAAGCCCCTACCGCCGCCAGTGCGTTCTCACTGACAAACCGTCCTACTACCACAGAATCCACCATGGTATAAAACTGCTGAAATAAATTTCCGATGATCATGGGAAAAGCAAAAAGCAGCAGAGCTTTCAGAGGCTTTTCCCGGATCAGATATTCTTTTTCCATATTCGCTCCTTTCTCATGCCGGTATCTATAAATATCCTACTTTTTCATCTATCCTGCAAACTATAAGGATACTTCCCGAATCCCTTCGATTATTCTTTTTCCACATGGTTTTCTTCTATAAACTCTTTTATAATATCTGAAAATACCTTTCCATATTTCTGATATTTGCTATTGCCTACCCCGTTGATCTCCAACATTTCCTCCCGGGTCACAGGAAGGTATGTACTCATTTCCCGGAGAGTCTTATCGGAAAAGATAATATAGGGAGGGATATGGGCTTCCTGGGCCATCTGATATCGTTTCTGCCGAAGGATCTCGAAAAGCTGAGGATATCTGGTCTCCCCGCCTGCCTTCGCCTTCTGTTTCTTAGTCCTGGCCTCTTCCTTTTCCTGCTGCCTTGGCAGTTTCAGGACCACCGGCTCCGGATTTTCTTCTTTCAGAAATTCCCTTCCCTTCTCTCCCAGCTTCAGCACCGGATAATCCCCGGAAGTAAGAACCAGATAATCCTTTACCAGCAGGTCATTGATGATCTGCCGGATACGGGCGGTGGTTGTCCCTTTCAGCTCCCCGTAGTGGGGATTCGCTTCCAGGCCGAACTGGCGTACCTTCTCTGTCCTGGCCCCGTGCACTCCGTCGCAGACGGCCACGATCCCATAGCGCTCTCCTGTAGACTGCACCATTTCCAGGATACTTCCGGTCTCCTCTGTCACCTCCAGATCTTCAAACTCTGTAAGACAGTTCTTACA
>CALWSM010000002.1 GCA_944384185.1 uncultured Blautia sp.
GCAGGTGCAGACGGGTATGTGCACCTTACTAAGTGCGCACTAAGCTCTGTCTGCGCCTGCGGCTTGCCAATCGTAGGGGTATGTTCACCTTACTAAGCTCGGACGGCGTCCTGCGGACTTGCCTCGCTAAGTGCGGTGAACTAAGTGCGCACTAAGCTCTGTCTGCGCCTGCGGCTTGCCAATCGCTAAGTGCTTACTTATCATTCGCGGCTGCTACGCCGGGGAGTTCTTTGCCTTCCAGGAATTCCAGGGAAGCTCCGCCGCCGGTGGAGATGTGGGTCATCTTGTCGCCGTAGCCTAAGATGTTGACAGCTGCTGCGGAGTCGCCGCCGCCGATAATGGTGGTAGCGTCTGTCTCAGCCAGAGCTTTGGCAACCGCTTCTGTGCCATGGGCGAAATTCGGCATTTCGAAGCAGCCCATCGGTCCGTTCCATACTACGGTCTTGGCGTCTTTTACAGCGTCGCAGAACAGTTTCTCTGTCTCCGGTCCGATATCCATTCCTTCCCAGCCCTCCGGGATCTGTCCGGTAGGTACCACCTGGATATTGCAGTCGTTGGAGAAGGAATCGCCGATCCTGTTATCCACAGGAAGGAGCAGCTTCACACCTTTCTCCGCTGCTTTTTTCTTCATATCAAGAGCATACTGGAGATAGTCGTCCTCGCAGAGAGAAACGCCGATCTTTCCGCCTTCAGCCTTGGAGAAGGTATAAGCCATTCCGCCGCCGATGATCAGTGTGTCTACCTTATCCAGCAGGTTGTTGATCACAGAGATCTTGCTGGAAACCTTTGCTCCGCCCAGGATAGCCACAAAAGGTCTCTTCGGGTTGTTGACAGCATTTCCAAGGAAATCGATCTCTTTCTGCATCAGGTAGCCTACCACTGCGGTATCCACATATTTGGTAACGCCAACGTTGGAGCAGTGTGCTCTGTGAGCGGTGCCGAAAGCATCGTTTACAAATACGTCGCACAGGGAAGCCAGTTCTTTGGAGAACTCGTCTCCGTTTTTGGTCTCTTCTGCACGGTAACGGGTGTTCTCCAGTAAGATCACATCTCCGTCTTTCATAGCCTCAACGGCAGCTTTTGCGTTTGGTCCCACAACTTCAGGATCTGCAGCGAATTTTACTTCCTGTCCCAGAAGCTCGGTAAGACGTTTTGCAACAGGAGCCAGAGATAATTCCGGTTTTGGCTCTCCCTTTGGTTTTCCAAGATGAGAACAGAGGATCACCTTTCCTCCGTCGGCGATCAGTTTTTTGATCGTTGGAAGGGCTGCTACCAGACGGTTCTCGTCTGTGATCTTTCCGTCCTGAAGAGGTACATTAAAGTCGCAGCGTACCAGTACTCTTTTGCCTTTTACGTTGATATCGTCAACTGATTTTTTATTAAGCATTGGAAATGTCTCCTTTCTTTCATACAGCCGAAAAGGGCCCGGTCCATACCATAATAGACCGGACCCTCAATGAGCCTTTATAATACTTTCCGATTATTTGTTTAATAATTTTCCAAAGTATTTGATTGTTCTAACCATCTGGCTTGTGTAGGAGTTCTCATTGTCATACCATGATACAACCTGAACTTCTGTTGTTCCGTTGTCCAGAGGCAGAACCATTGTCTGTGTAGCGTCAAACAGAGAACCGTATGTCATACCAACGATATCGCTGGATACGATCTCGTCTTCGTTGTATCCGAAGGACTCTGTAGAAGCAGCTTTCATAGCGTCGTTGATCTGCTCTTTTGTAACATTTCCTTTCACAACTGCTGTTAAGATTGTTGTGGATCCTGTAGGAGTCGGAACACGCTGTGCAGCGCCGATCAGTTTTCCGTTTAATTCAGGGATAACTAATCCGATAGCTTTTGCTGCGCCTGTGCTGTTCGGAACGATGTTAACAGCTGCTGCACGGGATCTTCTCAGATCGCCTTTTCTCTGTGGTCCGTCCAGAGTCATCTGGTCGCCTGTGTAAGCGTGGATCGTGCACATAATACCGGACTGGATCTCAGCTAAGTCATTTAATGCTTTCGCCATAGGTGCCAGACAGTTTGTTGTACAGGAAGCTGCGGAGATAATGTTGTCATTCTCTGTTAATGTTTCATGGTTTACATTGTAAACGATTGTTGGCAGGTCATTTCCTGCAGGAGCGGAAATAACAACTTTCTTAGCGCCGGCATCGATATGAGCCTGTGCTTTTGCCTTAGATGTATAGAATCCTGTACACTCCAGAACAACGTCTACGCCGATCTCTCCCCAAGGAAGCTCTGCTGCGTTAGCCTTTGCATAGATCTTGATTTCTTTTCCATCAACAGTGATAGAATCTTCTCCAGCTGTAACTTTGTCAGCTAAAGCGTATCTTCCCTGTGTAGAGTCATATTTCAGTAAGTGAGCTAACATTTTTGGAGATGTTAAATCGTTGATCGCAACGATTTCAAATCCTTCTGCTCCAAACATCTGTCTGAATGCAAGACGTCCGATACGTCCAAAACCATTGATTGCTACTTTTACTGCCATGATTTTCATTCCTCCTAAAAGTGATTGATTTTCTGTGAGTTCTTTAACTGCTGCAAACTACATTGTTAAAGAAACATCAACCTTGTCCATATTGTACTCGTTTTCGTCCAAAAATTCAAGTGCATTTTAATATTTCCTGTGCATTTTAACGCCGTTTTAACACCCTTCCTCTTGCTATAAGTATAAAATTCCCCTTATAATACTGGTATCAGGTAAAATATCTACAGTAAAGGAGTTGCTTCTATGTATTGTGACTTTCATCTTCATTCCTCTTTTTCCGGGGACAGCGACGCTCCTATGGAGGAAATGATACAGCAGGGGATCCGGCTGGGCCTTCCCGCCATGTGCTTTACGGAACATCTGGATCCTGATTTTCCCGACGGGGACTGTTCCTTTGATCTGGATATCCCCGCCTACCAGAAAAAACTTATGGAACTGAAGGACGCCTATCAGGACCGGATCCAGATCTGTTTCGGACTGGAGCTGGGGCTCCAGCCTCATCTGTCCCGGGAGCTTCCCCGGATCGCCGCCTCCGCTCCCTTTGATTTCATCATCGGTTCCACTCACGTAGCCGATCACATGGATCCTTATGAAAAAACCTTTTTCCAGGGAAGGACAGAGTATGAAGCTTATCACCGGTATTTTGAAGTGCTTCTGGAAAATCTGAAGACTTTTTCCTGCTTTAACGCCTGCGGCCATATTGACTATGTGGTGCGGTACGGCCCCAATCAGAACCGGGATTATACCTATGAAAGATATCAGGATATCCTGGACGAGATCCTGAAGACCCTGATCGAAAAGCAGATCGGCCTGGAATGCAACAGCGGCGGTTTCCGACATGGCCTGGGCCATCCCAATCCCACAGAAAAGGTTCTTGCCCGCTATCGGGAACTGGGAGGGGAGATCCTGACCCTGGGCTCCGACGCCCACGCCCCGGAACATATTGCCTATAACTTCCGGGAAACCGGCGAGCTTTTGAAAGCCTGCGGCTTCAAATATTACACCATCTTTAAAGAAGGACAGCCTGAATTTTTGAACCTGTAAAAAACTGCCCCGCTTACATCTTATGCCATAATGTCCTCATAAAAATGTAAGCGGGGCAGTTCTCCTGTGTACGAACATGGCCATGATCCGGGAAAATGGCCCTGCCGGTACGCTAATTTTCTTTTACAGGCCCCAGTATAATGCCGCCTCCAGCCACATACTCTCCCTGGTACAGCACCACCGCCTGTCCTGGTGTCACGGCTCTTTGGGGCTCCAGAAAGTCTACCTGCACCCGGTCTTTATCCAGCTTTTTCAGAGTACAGGGAGCTCCCGGATGATTGTAGCGTATCTTTCCGGTAAGGATCTCTCCTTCCCGGATCTCTTCCATGGCCATATAGTTCATCCGGTCGCAGACCAGGCTCTTTACAAACAGGTCTTCATTTTCTCCGATCACCACTTCATTGGTCCCGGGGCGGATCTCTGTCACAAATACCGGGCGGCCCATGGAAAGGTTCAGTCCCTTTCTCTGTCCGATGGTATAATGAATGATCCCCTTGTGTTCCCCGATCACCGTTCCGTCATTCTTTATATAGTTTCCTTTCGGGATCTTTTTCCCCGTGCTTTTTTCAATAAATCCGGCATAATCCTTATCCGGAACAAAACAGATTTCCTGGCTGTCTTTTTTATGGGCAACCAGAAGCCCGGCCTCTTCCGCAATCTGACGGATCTCTTCTTTTGTATAGGCTCCCACCGGCATCAGGGTATGGGCCAGCTGGTCCTGGGTAAGGTTGTACAGGGCATAGGTCTGGTCCTTTCTGGCTGTCACGGAATTGCGGATAGCCCAGCGGCCGTTATCCAGCCTTTCCACCCGGGCATAATGTCCGGTGGCAATAAAGTCAGCCCCGATATCCAGACTTCTTTTCAGGAGAGCCTCCCATTTCACATAACGGTTGCAGGCAATACAGGGATTGGGCGTCCTTCCTTCCTGATACTCCCGGATAAAATAGTCGATCACCTTTTCCTTAAACTCCCGCCGGAAATTCATGACATAATAGGGGATCTCCAGCTTTGCCGCCACTCTTCTGGCATCGTCTACTGCGCTCAGTCCGCAGCAGCCTCCGTTTTCTTCCTGAAACTCCGGATCCTCTTCCTGCCAGATCTGCATGGTGACGCCAATGACCTCATAGCCCTGCCGCTTCAGCAGACAGGCTGCCACTGCGGAATCTACCCCTCCGGACAGGCCTACCACTACTTTCTTTTTTCCCATCAGTACTCTTCCTCTTCTTCCTCTTCTCCTTCATGGATATCTGATTTCGGTTTGGAAAGTCCCTGGATCTGGATCCCGTTTTTCTCTGCATAATCCCACAAAGCCGCATGGATCGCCTCTTCCGCCAGCAGGGAGCAGTGGACCTTTACCGGGGGCAGGCCGTCCAGGGCTTCCATCACTGCTTTATTGGTCACCTGGAGGGCTTCCTGTATGGTCTTTCCCTTTACCAGCTCTGTAGCCATACTGCTGGTAGCCACGGCGGCGCCGCAGCCAAAGGTTTTAAACTTACAGTCCCGGATAACCTGGTTCTCGTCAATATCCAGATAGATCCGCATGATATCCCCGCATTTTGCATTTCCTACGGTTCCCACGCCGCTGGGGTTTTCCAGCTCTCCTACATTTCTCGGATTCTGAAAATGATCCATTACTTTTTCACTGTACATCGTGTTTTCCTCCATTGATCTCTCTAGGTTTCTTTTTCTGTTAAAGGCTTTCTGCTTTTTTCTGTTTTCTCATAAAATCCTCATATAAAGGAGACAGATTTCTCAGCTTTGAAACAATTTCCTTAATCTGATCTACCGTATAATCCAGATCCTCCTTTGTGGTGTCTGCTCCCAGGGTCAGCCTTAAGGAGCCATGGGCGGTCTCATGGGGCAGTCCGATGGCCAGGAGCACATGGGAAGGATCCAGGGAACCGGAAGTACAGGCAGAACCGCTGGAGCCTGCGATCCCCTTCATATCCAGCATGATCAGAAGAGATTCTCCCTCGATAAACCGGAAGCTGAAATTTGCATTGTTGGGAAGACGCTTCTTCGGATCTCCGTTCAGCCTTGTATAGGGAACCTCCTCCAGGACCCGGCGGATAAAATAGTCCCGCAGCTCCTGTTCCTTCTTTGTACGTTCTTCCATAGTTGCAGCCGCCATCCGGGCAGCCGCCCCGTATCCCACGATCCCCGGAACATTCTCTGTGCCGGCTCTCCGCTTTCTCTCCTGGGCCCCTCCGTGGATAAAGGAACGGATCTTCACGCCTTTGCGGATATAGAGACAGCCGATCCCCTTAGGGCCGTTGATCTTATGGGCGCTGGAGCTCAGCATGTCGATGTTCATCTCGTCCACATCAATAGGCACCTGGCCAAAAGCCTGGACAGCGTCTGTGTGGAAAAGGATCCCGTGTTCTTTTGCGATCATACCGATCTCTTTCACCGGTTCGATGGTGCCGATCTCATTGTTGGCAAACATGATGGTGATCAGGATCGTTTCCGGGGTAATGGCCTTCTGGAGCTGATCTAAGTCGATAAGGCCGTTCTCGTCTACATCCAGGTACGTCACCCTGGCTCCCTGCTTTTCCAGATACTGGCAGGTGTGAAGCACCGCATGGTGCTCGATCTTTGTGGTGATGATATGGCTGCCTTTGTTTTTGTATGCTTCATAGGCTGCCTTAATAGCCCAGTTATCGGATTCGGACCCTCCCGCCGTAAAGTAGATCTCTTCTGTCTTTGCTCCGATAACCTGTGCGATCTCTTCTCTGGCTTTGGTAATGGCCTCCTTACTCCTCTGTCCCAGCTCATAAATACTGGACGGATTTCCATAGCATTCTGTAAAGTAAGGCAGCATTGCGTCCACAACCTCCTGAGACGTCCTTGTTGTCGCTGCATTATCTAAATAAATTCTTGTTTTCATCGCTTTCCTCTCCTATCTCTGATTTTCCCGGATCCTGCGGCTTTCCTCCACCAGCTGACTGATCATAATAGAGTCTACGGTTTCCTGAATACTTTTATTCACTTTCCGCCAGACATATCTGGCAACGCAGAGATCTTTTCCCACACAGTTTTCTCCCTCCTGGCAGGATACCGCCTCGATACTGCCTTCTAAAGCCCGGAGAACATCCCCTACGGAAATCTCTTCCGCCGGTTTCGCCAGGCGGTATCCCCCCTGGGCTCCCCGGATACTGGTCACCAGGCCGGCTTTTTTCAGCTTTCTTACCAGTTGTTCCAGATAACTGTCGGAAATCTGCTGTCTTGCAGAAATACTCTGAATGGAAACTGCCTCTTCTTCCCCATACTGGGCCAGATCGATCAGGGCCCGCAGTCCATATCTGCCTTTTGTAGATAGCTTCATTGTTTTCGCCCCTTTTTAATTCCGACTATTTTACTAGGATTTTGCTCTGGGTGTAGGATATCATTTTTCCCATGTTCTGTCAAGGGGATTTGAGGAATATATTATGGAAAAGGTAAAAGGACTTTTTTATGGATAACAGGCTTATATTTCTAAAAGGAACCCTTCTGCTCACAGGGGCGGGATTTGTGACTAAAATCATCGGTTTTATCTATAGGATATTCCTCTCCCAGACGATTGGTGCAGAAGGCATGGGGGTCTATCAGCTGATCTTCCCTATCCATACCCTGTGCTTTGCCCTGTCTGTAGGAGGCATCCAGACAGCGGTCTCCCGTTTTACCGCTGCCAGGGCGTCTTTGAAAGATGAGCAGGGAGCCAGAGATATTTTTGTCCTGTCAGGAGCGCTCTCCACGGCTATAGCCCTCATAGTCTCCCTGGCCCTTTATCACAACGCCTCCTGGTTTGCCCTCCATATCCTCTTAGAAGAACGGTGTACTTCTCTGTTAAAGCTCATGGCGTTTTCCATCCCCATGGGGACATTACATTCCTGCATAAGCGGTTATTACTTTGCAAAAAAGAACATGGCCATCCCTGCCGCCTCCCAGCTGCTGGAGCAGTGTGCCAGAGTCGTCGTCTCCTACGGCGTCTTTCTGATCCTGACAGAACAGGGACTTCCCGTAACCCCCATGCTGGCTGTGGCGGGACTTGTCGGGGGCGAGCTGATCTCCATGGTCTTTTCTCTTATCATGATCCTCTGGGATTATCAGAAGCAGGGATACCGCCTCAGGAATTTCCGTTCCCCGGAAAAAACCTTAAAAGAGATCCTTGCCTTCTCTTTTCCTCTGACCTGCAGCCGTCTCCTGGTAAATGTCCTTCACAGCATTGAATCCGTGCTGATCCCCGGCCATCTGCGGCTTTACGGGCTGGACAGCGGCTCCGCCCTGTCTGTCTACGGAGTGCTGACCGGTATGGCCCTTCCTCTGATCCTGTTTCCCTCTGCCATTACAAACGCAGTATCCGCCGTCCTACTTCCCTCCGTCGCCGAACAGCAGGCCACAGGGAATCATCCGGCCATCCGCCGTGCGATCCTTCTTTCTGTAAAGTATTGTCTGATCCTCGGCTTCCTGTCCACTGCTTTCTTCTTTTTTGCCGGAGATTTTCTGGGATTGGTCCTTTTTAAAAATGAATTTGCAGCCACCTTTATCAAAATCCTGGCTTTCATCTGTCCCTGTCTCTATCTCTCCGGAACCTTAGGAGGGATCCTGAACGGTCTGGGCGCTGCGAATCAGTCTTTTATCCTCAACACCCTGGGGCTTGGGATCCGGATCGCCTTTGTATTTTTTATCATTCCGGAATACGGGATCCGGGGGTATCTTTGGGGTCTGATCGTCAGCGAGCTCCTGACAACCGGCCTTTCTCTTTATTTTTTAAGAGAATACTTTTCCTGACTGCCGGGAAAAAGTATCGACAATCAAAGCTTCTTGTATTATAATCTTTCTGTTAAACTGAGTTTATAAGATACAAAGGAGAGTCCTATGAGTTTTACATTTATCAAACAGCTTCCTTCTCCGGACCAGATCAAGGCCCAGGCCCCTATGTCCGAAGAAATGAAAAAAATAAAAGCAGACAGGGACCGCCTGATCCAGGATGTGATCACCGGTAAATCCGATAAATTTCTGGTGATCGTAGGGCCCTGTTCCGCAGATAACGAAGATTCTGTCTGTGAGTACACCAACCGTCTGGCCAAGGTCCAGGATAAAGTGGCAGACCGTCTGGTCCTGGTTCCCCGTATCTATACCAACAAGCCCCGGACCACTGGGGAAGGATATAAGGGAATGCTCCACCAACCGGATCCGGAAGCCCAGCCGGACGTCCTGGCCGGAATCCTGGCGATCCGTCATATGCATATGCGCTCTATCTCAGAGACCGGGCTGACCTCTGCTGATGAAATGCTCTATCCGGATAATTGGCATTATCTCTCAGACCTGCTCTCATACGTAGCGATCGGAGCCCGTTCTGTGGAAAATCAGGAGCATCGTCTGATGGTCAGCGGCCTGGATATTCCTGCAGGCATGAAAAACCCTACCAGCGGAGACTTTTCCGTAATGCTCAATTCTGTTGTAGCAGCCCAGAGCGGACATGATTTTATTTCCCGCGGCTGGGAAGTAAAGACAGAAGGAAATCCTCTGACCCACACCATTTTAAGAGGCGCTGTGAATAAGCACGGCAACACCATTCCCAACTATCACTATGAGGATCTCCAGCTTCTTCTGGAGATGTATGAGAAAAGAGACCTCCAGAATCCTGCGGTGATCATCGACGCCAATCATTCCAACTCCGGAAAGAAGTTTGAACAGCAGATCCGGATTGTAAAAGAGGTCCTTCACAGCCGTCTGATCTCTCCGGATATCCAGAAACTGGTAAAAGGGGTTATGATCGAAAGCTACCTGGTGGAAGGTTCTCAGAAGATCGGCCCTGACCATGTATATGGAAAATCCATCACCGATCCCTGTCTGGGCTGGGAAGATACCGAAAAGCTTCTCTATACCATTGCAGAATTATGCTAAAAAACAAGCTGCCGCATTCATTCATGCGACAGCTTGTTTTTATCTTCTGGGATGTGCCTTCATGTATACATCCCGGATTTTGTGGATATTCATGTTCATATAAACCTGAGTAGAAGAAATATCGGAATGCCCCATCATTTCCTGTACGCTTTTCAGATCCGCCCCATTCTGAACCAGATGGGCCGCAAAAGAATGCCGCAGAGTGTGGGGCGTGATGTCCTGCTGGATCCCCGCCTGAGAAGCATAACCTTTCAGCACTTTCCAGAATCCCTGCCGGCTCATAGATTTTCCTGAACAATTCAGGAAAAGGAAATCGCTGGCCTGTTCACCTAAAAGCTGGCCTCTGGCCTCCTCCATATATTTCTCTACTGCCTGTCTTGCAGCGCTGCCGAATGGGATCACCCGCTCTCTGTCTCCGCTGCTGCAGGTCAGATATCCCAGCTTCAGGTTCATATCTTTTATTTTCAGGCTGATCAGCTCGCTCACCCTGATACCAGTGGCATACAGCAGTTCCAGCATGGCTTTATCCCGGATTCCCTTGGCCGTATTTTCTTTCGGCTGGGCAAGCAGCAGATCCACCTCCTCTACGGTAAGAATACCCGGCAGTTTTTTCTCGATCTTCGGCGCCTTTAATTTTTCTGCCGGGTTTTCCATCCAGCCGTTTTTCTGTGTCAAATACTGAAAAAAAGCCCGAATGGATGCAATACTCCTGGAAATAGACGACGCTGCAAAATTGCCCCGTTCCATATAAAGGACATAGGAATTCAAGACCGTGGAAGTAACCTGTTCCTCGGTCTGGAATCCCCCCTCTGTCAGATATGTTTCTAACTTTTTCAAATCACGCTGGTATGAAACCTCTGTATTTTTTGAAGTGCCCCTGGTATTATGTAAATAATCAATAAATTCTTGTATCTCGCACTTCATTCATTTTTTCCCCTTCTGTAGGCATAGTTCGATTATATATCAAGAACCGGCAAAAAATCAAACCCTAAATTTTACATAACCTATGATAAATCTTCATTTTTTGACATTTCCCACAACATATCGAAAGCTGTCTTTTTCTCATCCCCCAGATATGGTGAAGATCTATTTGTAAATTTTTTGTGAACTCAGATAAAATTTTCTATGATCCAGGCTGCGATCTTTTGATTTACATAACTTTCCGACCAGATCCCCAGAACAAGGAGCACCGCCGCCATGGAAAGAAAGAAAAAATAGGCTTTATAATCTTCCCGGCTTCTCTTTGCCCCTGCCAGAGATTTCCTGCTCATCTGCCAAACAGAGAAAAAATAAAGGAGCCAGCCTGGGACATAGAAAAGGCTCTGGGGAAAAAGACACAGGATCCCCGCTCCCATTCCCCGGATCCCCCACTGTGTCAGAAAAAGAACCGCCAGATTCCCGCCCAGAAATCCACTCCATAAAAGAGATCCCGATACCAGAAACAATCCCAGGATCGTCACGCCGCACACAGCTCCCAGGAAGAAAAAACGGCTTCTCTGAAAGAAAAGCTCTCCAAAAAACCGGCCGGCTTCCAACTCTGGAATGCCGCTCAGATATACCGAAAGCAAACTTGTCTGATATCCTGTTTTTTTCAGAAAAAAATTCCCTGCCAAGACCCCTGCGCCGAATCCGGCCAGATACAAGATCAGGAACAAACGCAGATTTTTTTTCATCAGCTTCACCCTTTTAAGTCTATGACCGGAGAAGGAAAAATAGTCTTTAAATTAGAAAAAGGCCCTTACCTCTGTAAGAGCCTTCCTCTATTGCATTTTAAAGTCGACTTTATTTTGCGTAGTCCACAACTCTGGACTCGCGGATCACATTTACTTTTATCTGTCCCGGATATTCCAGTTCAGCCTCGATCTGTTTGGATATATCCCGGGCCAGGAGTACCATATCGCTGTCGCTGACATGTTCAGGTACCACCATAACACGAATTTCTCTTCCTGCCTGAATAGCAAAAGATTTGTCCACTCCCTTGAAGGAGTTTGTAATATCTTCTAACTGTTTTAATCTGTTGGTATAAGTTTCTAAAGTTTCTCTTCTTGCTCCCGGCCTTGCCGCTGAAATCGCATCGGCAGCCTGGACCAGACATGCGATCAGAGAGGCGGGCTCTACGTCGCCGTGATGAGCCTCTACCGCATTGATGACCGTCTGGGATTCTTTATATTTTCTACATAAGTCAGCACCAATCTGAATGTGGGATCCTTCCACTTCATGGTCGATGGATTTTCCAATATCATGGAGCAGTCCTGCCCTCTTTGCCATACGTATATCGGTTCCGACCTCTCCTGCCAGAAGACCTGCAAGCTGGGCTACCTCAATAGAATGTTTCAAAGCATTCTGACCGTAGCTTGAACGGAACTTCATACGTCCGAGAAGTCTGATCAGTTCCGGGTGGATTCCATGTACCCCGACTTCCAATGCTGCGGATTCTCCTTCTTCCCGCATCATGGTCTCAACTTCTCTCTGTGCTTTTTCAACCATTTCTTCAATTCTGGCCGGATGGATACGGCCGTCTACAATCAGTTTTTCCAAAGCGATCCTTGCCACTTCCCTGCGGATCGGATCAAACCCGGAAAGCACTACCGCTTCCGGCGTATCGTCGATGATCAGATCTACGCCTGTCAGTGTTTCCAGGGTTCGGATGTTACGGCCCTCACGGCCGATGATCCTTCCTTTCATCTCATCGCTTGGAAGCTGCACAACAGAAATCGTGGCTTCCGCAACATGGTCTGCCGCACATTTCTGTATCGCATTTACAACATATTCTTTTGCCTTTTTGTCTGCGTCTTCCTTTGCCTTGCTTTCCAGTTCTTTGTAAAGCTTGGCGGTGTCGATTTTCACTTCGTCTTCAACAGTTTTCAACAAATAATCTTTTGCCTGTTCGGAGGTAAGACCTGAAATTCTTTCCAGTTCCTGAATTCTCTGTCCCTGCAGTTCGTCGACTTTTTTTTCTTTTTTCTTTAAATCTGCTTCCTTTGCTGCATATTCAGCCTCTCGTTTTTCCAGGGCATCCGCCTTCTTATCGAGAGCCTCTTCCTTTGACAAAACACGTTTTTCGTACTTCTGAAGTTCGCTTCTTCTCTCCTTGGTTTCCTTCTCCAGTTCATTTTTGGTACGAAGGTTTTCTTCCTTCGCTTCCAGGAGAGCTTCGCGCTTCTTGGTTTCCGCAGTTTTCAATGCTTCATCTATAATGCTTCTTGCTTTCACTTCCGCAGTACCGATAGTCTCAGCATCCTTCTCTGTCTTTTTCTTCACAGAGACGTTAGCCGTAACAGGAACTGCGATCAGCAATGTAACAGCTACAGCAACGATTGCAATGATCACATAGATTGCCACAGGAGCACCTCCTTATTAAGTTTTCATTGTACGTATACAACAGTATAATTTTATACTGATTTCATAAAAAAGTCAACATAAAACCTATATTTAGGAAGGGAGTCTATGTATATTTTATACAAGTTTCCCATGGATCCCCTTAGGACTCCAGGCTCTCTCCCCCGTCGGAAAATTCACGCAGTACCGGTAAGATATCAGAGGGAGCAAAGCCTCTGCGCATAAGAAAACCATAAAGCTTCTGCCGCTCCTTTTCTCCTATGGCCTCCCGGGTTCCCCTCTTTTTCTGGATCAGCCCCCGTATCGCCTCCCGGGTATCCATATCCTCTTCTGTCTCGCTGAAAGCCTGTTCTATATCCTCCTGGGAAACGCCTTTATTTCTCAGTTCCAGCATGAGCCTGGCCCGTCCTTTTTTGCCCCTCTGATTTTGAATATAATTTACCGCATACCGCTTATCGTCAATGTAATGATAAGACTCCACATAAGCTATGGCTGCTTCCACCGCCTCCGGAGGATAACCGTTCTGTACAAGTTTATCCTGGAGTCCTCTTTTCGTCCTGTCTCCCTGTTCCAAAAGATGCATGGCCCGGCTCTTCGCCCGTTTTATGAGGACTTCTTCCAGGATCTCCCGGTATACTTTCTCAGAAAGCTCCTGTCCCTTTTCAATGTGGTACCGGACCACTTCTCCTTTATACAGGACAAAGGCCGGCTGACCTTCTGTCTCTATAAGATATTTCTGCCTGGTCACCGGCCGGATTTCCGTAATGATCATTCTGCCTCCTTACGCCTCTTCCTCAGTATCCAGTCGAAGCGTTTCCTGGGCAGGCTCCGCCTTTATCTCTCCGGTACCCTCTTCTACAGCCAGTCCGTAATGCTCTCTTACTTTTCTTTCGATCTCTTCCCGGACGGCAGGATTTTCCTTGAGATATTTCTTGGCGTTTTCCCGTCCCTGTCCGATCTTGGCGTTATTGTAGGCGTACCAGGCGCCGCTTTTGTTCACGATCCCCAGATCCGCAGCCAGATCCAGCACATCGCCTTCTTTGGAGATTCCTTCTCCGAACATGATATCAAACTCCGCCTCTTTAAAAGGAGGAGCGATCTTGTTTTTCACTACTTTGATCCTGGTGCGGTTTCCTACCATCTCGCCGCCCTGCTTCAGCGTCTCGATCCTTCTTACGTCCATACGCACAGAGGAATAGAACTTCAGGGCCCGGCCGCCGGTAGTTACCTCCGGATTGCCGAACATGACCCCTACCTTTTCCCGGAGCTGGTTGATAAAGATCACGATACAGTTGGATTTACTGATATGGGCGGTCAGCTTACGCAGGGCCTGGGACATCAGTCTCGCCTGAAGACCTACGTGGGAGTCTCCCATATCGCCCTCGATCTCCGCTCTTGGCACCAGAGCCGCCACGGAGTCCACGATGATGATATCCACGGCGCCGGAGCGGACCATGGTCTCTGTGATCTCCAGCGCCTGCTCGCCGTTATCCGGCTGAGAGATATACAGATTGTCAATATCCACGCCGATATTCTTGGCATATGCAGGATCCAGAGCATGCTCCGCATCGATAAACCCGGCGATCCCTCCTCTCTTCTGCACCTCAGCAACCATGTGAAGGGCCACGGTGGTCTTACCGCTGGACTCTGGTCCGTAGATCTCTATGATCCTTCCCTTGGGAACGCCTCCCATACCCAGGGCGATGTCCAGGCTCAGGGAACCGGTAGGCACGGTCTCCACATTCATGTTGGCCGCAGAGTCTCCCAGTTTCATAACAGAACCCTTGCCGAACTGTTTTTCAATCTGTCCCAAAGCTGCATCTAAGGCTTTTAATTTATCTTCTTTCACTATCTGTGTCATTTTTCTTCTCCTTTTAATACACTGTTTCCCTTCTGCGAACTTATGTTCGCTTATGTACCCCATGATAGTATAGTTTTCAGGGATTGTCAACTGTTTCTTTTTTACTGTCTTTAGAAAATGATATGGGAGGCCGGAGGATCCGTAAAAAAACTTTCTCTGATAAAAGAGGTGATCCGAAATTGTTTTCTGATGTGCTGTGCCTAAATTATAGCATGGCTGAAATCCTTCTGTAAATCCCAGGAAAATCACCAAATTTTCCCCGGAACGATCCGGTGAAAACTGTAAAAAACTCCCTCTCTCTTCCGTCAATTTCCGAAAGAGAGGGGAGCCTTCCTGTCTGTGTTTTTCTTTACCCCACAGAAGGCTGTGTAAGCACCGCCCTTACATGGGCCACTTCTTCTGGTCTTGCGCAGGCTGCCGGAACATAATAGCTTTTGGCTCTGGCGATCTGATAGATCTCTTCCTGGGACATCTCGCACTGATTCCGCATCTGTTTGAGCACCTGCTTTAACTGGGGATTTTCTGTCTGAGGGATCATTTCTCCGTAACGCACCAGCTCCCCGTTGATCCCGGCCAGGGTATCTGCCACCATTGTTTTATCTGTCATTTTTCTGCCTCCTACTGTAAAAACTGCATGAGCTGCTGCTTGCTTTCCAGAGCGGACTGGGCCGATCTCTGGAAAAACTGTTTCACCTGAGGATCCTGGGCCTCATGGGCATAATCCTGCATTTTACAGTGGGTGGTGTCAAAGCCGCCGATGAGATGGCGGAGGTTCTGAAGATCCAGTACCGAAATATCTGTCATAAGCGTTTCCTCCTTAAATTTGATTCCGCAGGCAGCGGGTTCGCTGACTACATCTTTAGTATGACAGGATTCCGGATTTTTATGTAGCGTCAGAAATTTCGGATGATCCTTTTACTGCCGGCAGCAGTTTCCTCTCCTACCTCCAAAAAGGAGCTGCTCCAAATGGGGCAGCTCCTTTTATTATCTATCCTCAATATCCGATCAGCCAGTTGTACATCTCCTCATACTGCTTTGCAGAATTATTCCAGGAGAAATCTTTCGCCATAGCCCGGTCGATCATCTTGTTCCATTCTCTCTTCTTGTCATAGTAGATACTCTCTGCGTAACGAATGGTTCCCAGCATCTCATGAGCGTTATAATTGGTAAAGCTGAATCCGGTGCCTGTACTTTCGTATTCATTATACGGCTCTACCGTATCTTTCAGGCCTCCGGTCTCTCTGACGATAGGAAGGGTTCCGTAACGCAGGCTCATCAGCTGGCTTAAACCACAGGGCTCGAAAAGAGACGGCATAAGGAATGCGTCACAGGATGCATAGATCCTGTGGGAAAGGGCGTTATCATAGAAAATGTTAGCGGAAACCTTGCCCTGGTATTTCCATGCAAAGTGGCGGAACATGTTCTCATAGCGCTCTTCTCCTGTTCCCAGGACTACGATCTGCACATTATCCTGGCAAAGCTCGTCCATAATATAAGCTACCAGGTCGAATCCCTTCTGGTCTGTCAGTCTGGATACCACGCCGATCATCATAGCCTTGGGATCTTCATTTAATCCCAGCTCTCTCTGAAGGGCAGTCTTATTTTTTACTTTTTCCTTCCGGAAGTTCTTTGCGTTAAAGTTCTTTGCGATCATCGGATCGGTTTCCGGATTCCACTCGTTATAGTCCAGTCCGTTGACGATGCCCCGCAGATCGTTGCTCCGGGCTCTCATCAGTCCGTCCAGGCCCTCTCCGTAGAATTCAGTCTTGATCTCTTCCGCATAGGTATTACTTACTGTGGTAATGGCGTCTGCGTATACCAGACCGCCCTTTAACAGATTGGCGTCTTTGTACGCCTCTAATTTATCCGGCGTAAAGAAGTAAGCCGGCAGTCCTGTCAGTTCCCGGATAGTCTTAATATCCCAGGTTCCCTGGAATTTCAAGTTATGTATGGTCATAACTGTCTTAATTCCCTGATAGAAGGGGCTGTCCTGAAAACCGTCTTTTAAATATACGGGGATCAGTCCTGTCTGCCAGTCATGGCAGTGGATCAGGTCAGGTCTGAAATCGATAGTCGGCAGGATTGAAAGAGCCGCCTTTGAGAAAAAGGCAAACTTTTCAATGTCAAAACGAATATCTCCATATGGCTGATAGCCTGAGAAATAGTATTCGTTATCGATAAAATAAAACTTGATCCCGTCGTATTCCAACTGCATGATACCCACATATTCTCTCCGATATCCAATGTCCATGTAGAAATGGGTAATATACTGAAGCTGGTTTTTGTATTCTTCCTTCATACACATATATTTTGGAATGATCACTCTGACGTCAAAATATTTTTTGTCAAAGCATTTGGGCAGTGCGCCTACTACGTCTGCTAATCCCCCGGTCTTTATGAAAGGCACCGCCTCTGAGGCTACAAATAATATCTTTTTCACCTTAAAAACCCTCCTTGCCACACTTTCTGAGCATTTGCCCTTTTCAGAAGTAAATCTATCAGTATTATACTCCATTTCATCAGCAAAAGAAAGTCATTTTTTGTATTCCAGTCTGATTTTGTCTGCGATCAGAGCAATAAATTCTGAATTGGTGGGTTTTCCCTTTCCGGTACTTACCGTATATCCGAAAAGTTCGTCGATGGTATCCATCTTCCCTCTGCTCCAGGCTACTTCAATGGCATGACGGATGGCTCTTTCCACCCGGCTTGGCGTGGTCTGGTGCTTTTTTGCAATCGTTGGATAAAGGATCTTTGTGATAGAATTCAGCATTTCCATATCGTTTACGGAAAGTATAATGGCGTCCCTGAGATACTGATACCCCTTTATATGGGCGGGAACTCCGATCTCGTGTATGATATTGGTCACATCTGCTTCCAGATTCCGCTCATAATAGTTGGTGCTGTTTTCATAGGCGTTTACTTTCCGCAGATCTTTTTTTCGTCCCTCTTTTTCCTGGCGGATATGTTTGATCCTGGACAGAAGCATGTCATTGTCAAAAGGTTTGAGGATATAATAATTCGCCCCAAGGGAAAAAGCGTCTTCCGTGATCTGTTCCTGCCCTACTGCAGATACGACGATAAATGCCGGATGTTTTTTCAGGTTGGAGTCCTTCCCCACCCGCTCCATAACCGTAAGCCCGTCTACCTTCGGCATTATAATATCCAGAAGCACTACATCCGGTTCTTTTTCCTTAATGATATCGTATATTTCGGCGCCGTTGCTGGCATGTCCCACTAATTCCAGCTCCTGGTCTTCATTTATCAGGTTTCCAAGTAAATCTAACATTTTCTCATTATCATCTGCTATAGCGACATTTAACTTCTCCATTACTTATCCTCCATATATTTGTTGCCATATTCTTCAGAAAATGACGGGCGCCCTGTAGAATCGCCATTTCTAAAGACTATTAGTATTATATTCTCTGGGCTTTTCAGAATCAAGCTAAATCATACTACAATTAGCGATATATTCTGATAACTTATTCGTTTTTTCGACATTCTTCATACCGGATTTCCAGAGAAGATGATTTTATGCCAGCATATTTTCAATAAAAATCCCGTATCCTTTTGCGGAATCCTGGACGAAAACATGGGTCACCGCACCGATAAGCTTTCCATCCTGAAGGATGGGACTGCCGCTCATTCCCTGAACGATCCCTCCTGTTTTGGCCAGAAGCTCCGGGTCTGTCACCTGTATCTGAAAGGATTTATTGGTATCCTGCCGGCCGCTGTAAATTTCCTTGATCTCAATATCGTATTTTTCCGTTTCTCCTTCCCACTGCATAAGAAGCTGGGCCTTCCCTTCTCTCACCTCCTGTTTATATCCGATCATGACCTTCTCTTTGGCAAGCTGGATACCGGGGAAAATCTCTCCGAATATTCCCATATCGGTATTCCTGTCAATGACGCCGATCTTTTTTTCCTCTGCATATTCGATATAGCCGGAAAGTTCCCCAGGCGCCCCCCTGGTCCCCCGGATAACAGAAACGATCTGGGCCTGATAGAGTTCTCCTCCGGACACATCCAGGAGCTGTCCTGTATCTGTATCGCTGATCCCATGTCCCAGGGCGCCAAAGTTTCCCTCCTCATCTACATAAGTCATCGTACCGATCCCCTGAGTGTTGTCCCGAACCCATATGCCCAGTTTAAATTCTTCTTCTCTGGTAAAGACAGGAGACAGAGAAAGAGGGATTTCCTCTCCTCTGCGGTTTACCAGCAGTTCCACATCCTTTCCCTGACAATTTTCAATCTCTGCGATCAGCTCCCTTTTCCTGGAAACCGCCTTTCCGTTGACCTCCAGTATATAATCCCCCGGCTGGACAATATTCGCCGCAGGCTCCTGGAGCACACCCTTCTGATCTGTGATCTCTCCTGTATCTACGATCAGTACCCCCTGGGTTTCCATATACAGACCTACAGCGGCACCTGATGCATAAACCCACTGATCTCCCACAGTCTCTACCTGGACAGTTTTCAGGGGAAGCATTCCCAGAAGAGAGCAGGGAATCTGATAACTTCCTCTGTCTGACACGTCTATGGTCTCCGGATAAGTTATCAGAGGAATATCCAGGGATTCCTTCAATCCCTCCTCCCGGCCGTATCGGACATAGACGGTATCCGGTATCCGTTCCTTCAGTTCTTCCAGTGAAAGAACCCCTGCCGTAATCAGGTCTGTTACTAAGAATCCGAAAAGAAAGAGACGATACTTACGCTTTTTCGACAAAAAATCACATCCTCTCTTGTATAATTGAAAGCAGGCTTTTTCATGCTTCTGAAAAAGAAAAAGGATACACATTGTTGTGTACCCTTTTTATTATGTGACCTTTTGTTTATTTCAATCTTGTATTTTTTTGTTGCTGTGCCAAATCTTTCATTTCACCGGCGTTCTTCAAAACTGCCTGGGTGATCTTTGCGCCTCCCAGCATTCTGGCCAGTTCTTCTACAGATTCTTCATAGGAAAGCTTCCGGATCCTGGTGGTGGTTTCCATATCTTCCACATTTTTTTCAATGAGGTAATGGTAATCTGCCTGGGAAGCGATCTGGGGAAGATGGGTAATACACAGCACCTGATGGTTTTCTCCGATGACTCTCATCTTTTCCGCCACCTTCTGGGCCGTCCTGCCGCTGATACCGGTATCGATCTCATCAAAGATCAGCGTCTCTGTCTGATCCCTGTCTGCCATAAGAGTCTTGATCGCCAGCATGATCCTGGAAAGCTCTCCCCCGGATACTACCTGCTGCAGCGGCCTCACCGGTTCCCCGGGATTGGTAGAGATCATAAAGGCAACGCTGTCTTTCCCCTGGGCCGTATAGCCTTCTTTCTTTTTGAAAAGGATCTGAAAGTCCACATTGAGAAAATTCAGATCTTCCAGTCCCCGGATGATCTTCTTTTCCAGGCCTGCAGCCCAGCTCTTCCTGGCTTCTGTCAGTTCCGTGGATGCTTTATCCAGCAGTTCTTCCCTGACCGCCAGTTCTTTTTCCAGTTCTTCCTTTCTTGCCTGAAAGTTTTCCAGTTTTTCCAGTTCTTCCTCTTTTCCTTTCCGGTAAGCAAGGATCTCCTCAATAGTATGTCCGTATTTGGATTTTAAATGATTCAAAAGATCCAGCCGTTCTTCGATCTGCTGAAATTCTTCTTCTGAAAAAACAAAATCCGATAAATAAGAAGAAAGCTCCCGGTTCAGGTCGTTGAGCAGACTGTCCATATCTTCCATGGAGCTGTAAATATTTTCCAATTCATCGTCATACTCCCGGATCTGGGACAGCTTCTGCATAGCTCTTCCCATCTGGGCGCCCATTCCTTCTCCTTCGTACCCAGTGATCTGATATACTGATCCCAGGCCTTCTGTGATCTTTTTCCCGTTTGACAGCTTCCGGTAAGCCGTCTCCAATTCCTGGTCCTCTCCCGTCTGAAGCTGGGCCTGAGAGATCTCCTGGATCTCATATTCCAGGAATCCGATTTCCCGCCGGCGCTGCTCCTCGTCTATATCGTAGCCTTCCAGCTCTTTTTTCAGGCTGCTGTATTCACGGTACAGTTCCTTTACCTTTTCTTTTTTATCCCGGATCTCCTGTCCGCCGAAGCTGTCCAGGATCTCCATCTGCTTCTCCGGGTATAAAAGGGACTGGTGCTCATGCTGGCCGTGGATATCCAGAAGAAGCGAAGCGATCTTCCGTACATTGGCCGCCGTGGAGGTTTCCCCATTAACCTTGCTGATGCTCCGGTTTTCCATCAGTCTTCTGGTGATGATCACCTGGCCTTCCTCCGGAAATACTTCCATTTCTTTTAATTTTTCTTCTGTAGAGGCGTCCACCTGAAACACCAGCTCTACCAGAGCGTAAGGAGCGCCTTCCCGGATCATGCTTTTGGACATCTTCTGCCCCAGCGCCATGTTTACAGACCCCATGAGGATCGATTTTCCCGCTCCGGTCTCGCCTGTCAGGATATTCAGTCCCGGGCCGAAATCTGCCTGGACTTCCTGGATCAGGGCCAGGTTTTTTACATGTAAATGCACTAACATTTCTGCTCCACCCTTTTTATTGGTTTAAAATTTTCTTGATCTTATTTAAAAGCTGCAGCGTCTCTTCCGGGCTCTTGCTGAAACAGGCAATGGTATCGTCCCCGGCAATACTGCCTACCACTTCCCGCCAGTTCATATGATCCAGGGCTACCGCTGCGGCGTTGGCCATCCCAATACCGGTTTTGATCACCAGGATATTCTGGGCCACATCCATAGACACAAAGGCCTCCCGCAGAACCCTTATGTATTTTTCCCCGTCAGAAGTTTCCTTAGCGGCCATCACCGTATATCTGGAGCCTCCCTGGGGTCTGGCCACCTTTGTCAGGTTCAGCTCCCGGATATCTCTGGATACTGTGGCCTGTGTCACCCGAAAGCCGGCCTCGTTCAGCCGCAAAGCCAGTTCCTCCTGGGTCTCTATGTCGTATTGATCCACCAATTCTATGATCTTTGAATGTCTGGCGATTTTCATACCTGCCTCCTAATCTCTCATCTTGGTGCGCAGCACCTCCAAAAAACTGATATTGCTGATCTTAATGATCCTGGTATCTTTTACCGAACGGCGGATCACGATCCGGTCTCCCACGTTCATGGCAATGTTGGTGTCCCCGTCAAAGGAAGCCACCGCCTTGCCGTTTCCCCTGTGGGTACCCTGGGCGATCTCCACCCCGATCTCATCCTCCGCCGGAAAGATAATACTCCTGGTATTCAGGGTATGGGGGGATACCGGGGTCATGATCATGATATTTGTCTCCGGCGAGGCAATAGGGCCTCCGGCAGAGAGGCTGTAGCCGGTAGAGCCGGTAGCCGTAGAGATAATGATCCCGTCTGCGGTATAGGCGTTTAAAAATTCCCGGTTGATATAATTCCGGAACCGGATCACTCCCATAGGACCGTCCCTGCCTATGACAATATCATTTAATGCCACATCTTCCGCCACCATCTTTCCCCGATGGTAAACCTTTCCGTTAAGCATCATACGCTTTTCCACCGTATACCTGTCTGCTATAAGATGGTTCAGGGCCGGCTCAATGGAGCTGCTGTCAATCTCCGCCAGATACCCCAGGGTTCCCAGGTTGATACCCAGAAGGGGGATCTGCCGGCTGACCACATCTCTGGCCGCCTGGAGGAGCGTTCCATCCCCTCCCAGCACAAGAACGCATTCCACTTCCTCCGGGATCTGGCTGATATCCGTATAGTGATGAAGGCTGTCCCGTACTCCCGGAGAAGAAGGACGGACATAACATTTTTTCCCTTTGCTCTTCAGATATCCCGCCACCTGGGAAGCTACCTTTAATCCCTCGTCTTTTTCACTGTTCGCAATAATATAAAAATTATCCATGATTATTTATCCAATTCTTTATGGGCCTGATCCACGGTTTCGTCTATATCTATATTTTCATCCTGGGGAAGTCCGTTCTGTTTCTTCTGAATGTAAAGAAGATACTCAATATTTCCCTCCGGGCCCTTTATGGGGGAATATTCCAGGTTTAAAAGGGCAAAGCCCATTCCTGAAGCAAAGGAGGTGATCTTTTCAATAACCTCCCGGTGGACTGCCGGATCCCGGACTACTCCTTTTTTTCCTACCTTCTCTCTTCCCGCCTCAAACTGGGGCTTGATCAGACAGACTACCTTTCCCTGGTCCTTCAGCAATTCGTAAACCGGAGGCAGTACCTTGGTCAGAGAAATAAAAGAAACATCAATGGAAGAAAAATCCGCTTTTTCCCCCATATCCTCCGGCGTCACATACCGGATATTGGTCTTCTCCATGCAGACCACCCTGGGGTCGTTGCGAAGCTTCCAGTCCAGCTGTCCGTGTCCCACGTCGATGGCGTAGACTTTTACGGCTCCGTTCTGGAGCATACAGTCGGTAAAACCGCCTGTGGAGGAACCTACGTCCATGCAGACACAGCCCTCCAGACTAAGGCCGAAGCGGGTCATGGCCTTTTCCAGCTTCAGACCGCCCCGGCTTACATATTTTAAAGTATTTCCTCTGACCTCGATCTGTACCGTATCGGGAAACATGGTGCCTGCTTTATCTTCCTTCTGATTATCTACAAATACGCTTCCTGCCATGATCACTGCCTTGGCTTTCTCTCTGGAAGCCGCCAGGCCCCGCTTCACCAGCAGGACGTCCAGACGTTCCTTCATTTATCTGGCCTCCTTAATCTTCTCATAAATAGATACCGGGTCCAGTCCCAGCTTTTCCTTTAATTTTTCCGGATTTCCGTGTTCGATAAACTGATCCGGCACTGCAAAGATCAGCACCCGGACCTGGGGATGCTTCCGGCGCATATAATCCTCCACTGCCATGCCGAAGCCTCCGGCTCTGACATTTTCCTCCATAGTCACCAGAAGGCTGTGGCTCTCTGCCAGACGGTCCAGCATCTTTTCGTCCAGAGGCTTTACAAACCTGGCGTTGATCAGCGTAGGGTCTTCCCCCTCCTCTTTCAGCAGCCGGCACACCTCTTCCCCGGTCTTCACCATACTTCCCACCGGAAGAAGAGCGATCTTCCTTCCTTCATACAGGATCTCGCTGCGTCCCCGGACAACAGGCGCCCGGAATTCCTCCAGACCGTCGTAGGCTTCTCCTCTTGGATAACGGATCGCCACAGGTCCCTGGTACTTTACCGCAAACTTCAGCATATCCGAAAGCTCCCATTTGTTTTTCGGCGCCATTACCGTCATATTGGGGATCATGGAAAGGTAGGTCAGATCAAAACAGCCCTGATGGGTCTCCCCGTCGCTGCCTACCAGTCCAGCCCGGTCCACCGCAAAGATCACATGAAGATTCTGGAGACATACGTCTTCGATGATCTGGTCAATGGCTCTCTGGAGAAACGAAGAGTACACCGCCACTACCGGGATCATGCCTCCCAGAGCCAGCCCTGCGGCGAAGGTAACGGCGTGTTCCTCGGCGATGCCCACGTCAAAAAACCGCTCCGGGAACATATTCCGGAATCTTTTCAGTCCGGTCCCGTCAGGCATTGCCGCTGTGACAGCCACTACTTTTTCCTCCCGGTCTCCGAACTTTCGCATAACTGTGGAAAAAATATCGGTATAATTGGCCTTTCCGTGGTTATTTAAGGGGATCCCGTGCTCCAGGTCAAAAGCAGCCGTGCCGTGGAACCTGGCGGGATGGCGCATAGCCGGCTCATAGCCTCGCCCCTTTTCTGTTTTTACATGGACCAGCACAGGCCCCTGGATCTTTCTGGCCTCCTGAAATACCTGGATCATCCTGGCGCAGTCATGGCCGTTTACCGGTCCCAGATAGGTAATACCCATATCTTCAAAAAACATACCGGGAATGATGAGCCGCTTCATACTGTCCTTTGCCTTATGGATCTTTTTCACCGTAGCCGGACCGATGCCGGGGATCTTGTTCAGCCCCTTCTTTACCCCGGTCTTCAGATCGTTATATCCGTCTGCCGTCCGCAGATTCCCCAGATAACTGGAAATCCCTCCCACATTTTTGGAAATGGACATCTCGTTATCGTTCAGCACAATGATAAAATTGGACTTTAACTGGGAGGCGTTATTTAAAGCCTCGTAAGCCATCCCTCCGGTCAGGGCTCCGTCCCCGATCACGGAGACCACCTGATAATTTTCCTTATTCAGCTCTCTGGCGCTTACGTACCCCATTCCTGCGGATATGGAGGTAGAACTGTGCCCTGTATCAAAAGCATCGCAGGGACTCTCGCTCCTCTTCGGGAAGCCGCTCATCCCTCCCAGCATACGGAGATGGTCGAATCCCTCCTTTCTTCCGGTGAGGATCTTGTGGGTGTAAGACTGATGCCCCACGTCCCAGATGATCTTGTCCTCGGGGAGCCGGAACACATAGTGGAGGGCCATGGTAAGCTCCACCGCCCCCAGATTAGACGCAAGATGTCCCCCGGTCCTGCTCAAATGCTCCAGAAGAAACGTCCGGATCTCCCCTGCAAGCTTTGGAAGCTCCTCCACAGGGATATTCTTTATATCATTTTCTTTCTTGATCTCATCTAACAGCATCCGTTATGCACCTCTATTTTCTGCGGGTACAAAGGGATAAGAACAGTTCCTTCAGGAATTCCTTGTCCCCGGGGAACCTGGAGAGAAGCTTCAGGGCCTCCTCTGTCAGTCGCTCCACTTCCTGTCCCGCTTTTTCCATTCCTTCCAGCGTAACATACGTTGTCTTGTGATTTTTTTCATCGCTTCCCACAGGCTTGCCCAGCTCTTTCTGATCCCCTGCGACATCCAGGATATCGTCCTGGATCTGGAAAGCCAGACCGATGTATCTGCCTATGGCCTCGATATCCTTCAGTTCTTCTGCTCCTGCCAGGGCAGCGCCCGCCATAAGAGAAGCTTCTATGAGAGCCGAGGTTTTATTTACATATATATAATCCAGCAGCTCCTTTTTCAGGGGTCTGCCGTCATTTTCCACATCTGCGCTCTGTCCCCCCAGCATTCCATGTATCCCGGTCTTTTCCGCCAGGATCTGAAGGGCTCTGGCTGTCCATTCCATTTCCCGGTGATCTTTTGCCAGGGAAAAACCTTTCAGAGCCGTTTCATAGGCGTAATTCAGCAGGGCGTCTCCCGCCAGGATCGCCGCAGATTCTCCGAATACCACATGGGTGGTCTTTTTCCCCCTGCGGTACTCGTCATTGTCAATAGCCGGAAGATCATCATGGATCAGGGAATGGGTATGGATCATCTCGATAGCCGCCATAAAAGGCTCCGCCAGCTCTCCCTGGCCGCCCCAGATATGATACATTTCCCCCAGAAAAACAGGTCTTAAACGTTTTCCCCCTGCCTCCATGCTGTAATTCATGGCCTTTATGAGATTTTTTGAAAATCCTTCCTCTTCCGGAAGATATTTCCCTATTACCTGTTCCGCCCTCCCGGTCCTCTTTTCTAATTCTTCTTTAAAATTCACTTAATTCACCATCTTCATTTACTTTCAACATTTTTTTCTCAACGGTATCGATCTTTTTGCTGCACTGCTTTAAAAGATCCATGCCTTTCTGATACATGGCAAAAGAATCCTCCAGAGAAATATCCCTGCTCTCCAGCCTTTCCACAATGCCGTCCAGCTCCTTTAAGGATTCCTCGATGGTGGTTTCCTGCTCTTTATTTTCTGTCCGGTCCATCTCCAGTATTCCTCTCTTCTCTTTTTTTGCTCTTTACTTCAGTCTCAAAGATCCCATCTGTAACACAGATCCGCAGCCGGTCCCCGATCTCAGCCTGAGAAATGCTGCTGACTCCATGCCCCTGGCCGTCCTCCACGTAAGAAAATCCCTGGTTCAGCTTATCCAGAGGGGACAGCCCCTTCATACGCTCAATGTAAATATTCAACCGCTGCCTCGCCAGATAGATCTGATTTTTCATAGAGTTTTCCAGCTTTCCCTCACAGTCCAGCAGACGGGTCCGCATTTCCTGGATCCTGTAACCGGGGCTTCCATGTCTGAGCCGGATCTGGTAATTTTTCAGTTCCTGCCGCAGGAGCAGCAGCCGGTTTTCCATAGCCCGGTCCATCTTCCGACGGTAATTTCCCAGAGTATCGAAAAAAGTCCGGATATCCGCCACAGCCAGTTCCGCCGCCCCGGAAGGGGTAGGCGCCCGCAGGTCCGCCACATAGTCTGCGATGGTGGTATCTGTCTCATGTCCCACAGCGGAGATCACCGGCGTCCTGCATTCAAAAATAGCCCGGGCTACTGCCTCTTCGTTAAAGGCCCAGAGATCTTCTATGGAACCTCCCCCTCTTCCTACAATTATAACATCTACGCCCAGTCTGTCCAGAGTCCGGATCCCCTTTACAATGCTCTGTACCGCCCCTTCCCCCTGGACAAGGGCCGGGTAAAGGATCAGCTGCACATAAGGGTTCCGCCTGCCTGCAATGTTCCGGATATCCTGGATGGCTGCTCCCGTAGGGGCGGTGACCACCCCGATCCTTCCCGGATATTTTGGAATGGGCCGTTTATATTCCTGAGCGAACATCCCCATTTCCTCCAGCTCCTTTTTCAGAGCCAGGAAACGCTCATAGAGAAGTCCGGCTCCTTCCAGAGTGATCTCCCTGGCGTAAAGCTGGTATTTTCCGTCCCGCTCATAGACGCTGACGCTTCCTGCGGCTACTACCCGGTCCCCGTCTTTCATAGGAAAAGCCAGTCCCTTTCTCTGGCCGGCAAACATCACGCAGGCTATGGTCCCGGTTTCATCTTTCAGAGAAAAGTAAATGTGCCCTGAGGTATGGTACTTACAGTTGGACACTTCTCCTTTCACATAGATCCGGTTCAGCATAAAATCCTGATTGAACATATTTTTGATGTAGGCGTTGACCTGTCCTACCGAGTAAATGCTGTTCATAGAGCCTCTCTTGCCACTTTTCCCAGGATCCCGTTAATAAAAGATGCGGAATCCTCTCCTCCGAAGGTCTTGCCGATCTCCACGGCTTCATTGATCGCCACCTTCACCGGAACGTCCTCGTCATATTTCATCTCGTACACCGCCAGGCGAAGGATATTCAGATCCACCCTGCTCATTCTCTTTGTCTTCCAACCCGTGGATTTTTCATTTAAAAGCTGGTCGATCTCTTCCAGATGCTCCTGGATCTTTCCATATTTATCTTCCATATAAGCCTGCTGATCCGGTTCCAGTTCTTCCATCTCATCGAAGTATAATTTTATCTGCTCCGGCATCTCCGCAGCTTCGTTAAACTCTCTCAAGAAAAGGAGCTTAAAGATGTGTTCTCTCATCTCTCTTCTTCCCATGGTTTCCTCCTTAAATAGAAAAGGTGCCTCTAAAAAAGACACCTTACCTCTCTGCTTTTTTAGATGTTTACTTGTCAAAGAACTATTTCGTCTTTTCAATCTCCACGCTGGCAATGCGCACGTTTACATCAGAAACAGTCAGTCCCGTCATGTTTTCAATAGCCGCTTTTACTCTTTCCTGGACAGTTTTGCTGGTCTCCAGAATATTGTATCCATATTTAATATTCAAAGCCAGATCCACGCATACCACATCCTCCAGCACATCTACCTTCACGCCTTTGGAAAGGTTTTTCATGCCCAGCTTGCCTACCAGTTCATTGGTAATATTTCCAGCCATGGAATCCACGCCCTCTACTTCCGTAGCCGCCAGTCCGGCAATGATCGCCACCACCTCGTCTGCGATCTGCACTTCTCCAAGAGAGCCGTTGTCATGGATCTTATATACGTTTCTGTCTTCCGCCATAATCTTACCTCCTAACAGGAAATATCCTGTTTTTTATTATACCAAAAGCCATATGAAATTAAAAGCGGTTTTTTGCTTTTCCCGCAAAAAACCGCTTTTCCTGACTGTTTTCAGTTTTTTGAAAATTCCGCAAGCCTTAACCCTTCATTTCTGTCCAGGGTCATGCCGATGCTCCAGCTGTTGATAAACAGCAGCAGCGGATTCCCCTTCAGATCCATAACCTTCTTCATATCCGAGGTTCCTGTGAGTTTCTTCACATCGACCTCTTCTTTATTTTCGATCCACCGGATATGCTCATAGGGCAGAGATTCCAGGCGGATATCCACATTGTACTCGTTTTCCAGGCGGTATTTCAGCACGTCGAACTGGAGCACGCCTACCACCCCAACGATGATCTCTTCCATACCGCCCATGATCTCCTGGAAGATCTGGATCGCCCCTTCCTGGGCGATCTGGTTGATCCCTTTTACAAACTGTTTCCGCTTCATGCTGTCCAGAAGCCTTACCCTGGCAAAATGTTCCGGCGCAAAGGTAGGGATCCCTTCATACCGGATCTTTCTTCCCGGTGCGCAGACCGTATCCCCGATGGAGAAAATCCCCGGATCGAACACACCGATGATATCCCCCGCATAAGCCTCGTCTACCACATGCCGGTCCTGGGCCATCATCTGCTGGGGCTGGGAAAGACGCATCTTCTTATTCCCCTGGACATGATAAATCTCTGCGGAAGCCTGGAATTTTCCGGAGCAGATCCGCATAAAGGCGATCCTGTCCCTGTGATTTTTGTTCATATTCGCCTGGATCTTGAAGACAAAGGCGGAAAAATCCGGATCCATAGGATCCACCTCTCCCTCGTCGGACATTCTTGGCAGAGGCGAAGAAGTCATTTTCAGGAAATGCTTCAGGAAGGTCTCCACGCCAAAATTGGTAAGAGCGGAACCGAAGAATACCGGAGACAGTTCTCCTTTATCGACCTTTTCCTGGTCGAATTCTGCGCTGGCCCCGTCCAGAAGCTCGATCTCCTCCAGAAGCTGCTCCTTCTGATCAGGATCGATGACCTGATCCAGCCTTTCCCCCTCAATGCCGATCTCTTCTTCAATCCCCTCTCTGGTGCCTTTCATGGTATCGGAAAAGGTGAGGACCTTTCTGGTCTCCCGGTCATAGACTCCCCGGAATTTCTTTCCGGAACCGATGGGCCAGTTCATGGGACAGGTGGGGATCCCCAGCTCTTTTTCAATATCGTCTAACAGGTCAAAGGTATCGTTGGCGTCCCGATCCATCTTATTGATAAAAGTAAAAATAGGAATGTGCCGCATGGCGCACACTTTGAAAAGCTTTCTGGTCTGGGCCTCCACGCCCTTGGATGCGTCAATGACCATGACCGCAGAGTCCGCCGCCATAAGGGTACGGTAAGTGTCCTCTGAGAAGTCCTGATGCCCCGGCGTATCCAATATGTTTATACAGTAACCGTCATAGTTGAACTGCAGCACAGAGGAGGTTACGGAAATACCTCTCTCCTTTTCAATCTCCATCCAGTCGGAAACCGCATGACGGGCAGTGGCCTTTCCTTTCACGCTTCCCGCCAGATTGATAGCTCCTCCGTAAAGGAGGAATTTCTCCGTCAGCGTAGTCTTTCCGGCGTCCGGGTGGGAGATAATTGCAAATGTACGTCTTTTTGATATTTCTTTCGTATAGTCAGCCACGGTTGGCCCTCCTTCTCTATAGCAAGGTGATCTTTCTCCAAAATTGCACACTGACGCTATTGTAGTATACCCTTTTAAAGGTTGTCAAGGGGCTTTTATTCATTTTCCCCGGTTCCATCTTCCAGGGGCGTGATCACGATATTCTCCACAGGAACACTGGTTTTCCTTTTGACGATATCTTCGATCTGTGCCCGGCTGGCGTCCTCCATATAAGCCTGGGGCACGATCACATCGGCGCTGTCCCCGGTAAGGTTCACCACCACGTCGGAAAAGCCCTGGGCTTCCAAAAGAAGCTCCGCCGCTTCCTCCTGCTCCGCCAGGTCTGTCATATTCACCATAGAATTTACAGCCTCCTGTTTCTGATCGTCACCCAGATTTTCATTGTTAATGATCTCCAGAAGGGTTTCCTTGTTGGCCGAGCGGACCTGCTCCCGGCTCACCTTAGCCTGGGCGGCAAAGTTGGAAGCACCGGTAAGGACTGCTTCCCCGGGAGTCTCTGTCTGGGAAGGGTCCGTCTGAGAAGCGTCTGCAGTATCGGTTCCCTCTTCAGCCTCTATATCCTGGCTTTCCGTCTCATTGTTTTCTTCTAAAAGAGCAGTTTCATCGGTCAGGTCATAGTCCAGACTGTCGATCTCTTCTACGATCCCTTCCTGGTCAGAAGCTGCGGCGGCGGTATCCTCCTGATCTCCTCCCAGATCTTCCAGTGCGCTGTCCATTCCCAGATGGTTATCCGAATAATTAATGTATCCCGCCACAGCGATCATAATAGCCAGAGCCGTAATGATTACCTGATTTTTCTTGAAGATTTTTTTCATAGACATTCTCTCCTAATTCATTTTCATTACTTTAATTTTATGGGCTTCCACCTGAAATAATACCTGCACAGCTTCCTGAATATTCTGGATCACCACAGGATCGTCCCCTCCCTGGGCTACCACCAGGACTCCTGTGACCCTTGGATAGATCTCTGAAGATACATAAGGGGTCTGATTCCCTCTGGAGTCCCGCTCATAAACCGTCTCTGTCTCGTCTTTCTCCACCACCTTTTCCTGGGTTCCTTCACAGGTAAGGAACACCTCTGCCTTCCCCACTCCCCGGACCTGCTCCAATACCCGGGCCAGCCGGTCCTCCATTCCGGTCTGCCAGTCCTGCTCGGAAAGGCTCTGGCTTACGCCGCCGGTGCTTTCTTCTGTTTCTGTGCTTTCTTCATTTTTTCTCACCGGAAGGGCGATGATCAGCAGCAGAAGGCCTATGAGAAGGGCTACGCCCAGGTTTTCCTTTTTTATCCATTTTTCCAATGGCTTCACGGTACCACCTCCTGCCCTTCTACAGCTTCCCCTTCTATAACTTCCCCTTCTATAGCTTCCCCTTCTATATCCTCTTCCCAGAAGGCCGCCCAGTCTTCCGCTTTTTTCTCCCATTCTTCACCCTGGGGCCGGGCGTATTGGAATTCCCCCACAAACCCCCGGATTTCCTCCTCCAGATCCGTAAACTGAAAAACCGGAGAAAGGATCACCAGGATCAGCAGCAGTCCCATATAAAACTGCACGTACTTCCTGTAGTTATTTTCCGGAATGAAATGCATCACTGCCGAGGCCAGTATAAAAAAGCAGGCCAGATCCTGTATCCAGGAATAAATGCTTTCCGCCATCTTACCGCCTCCTAATGCGAGATAAAAGATACCGACAAAACCCCAATGGTGATCAGGAAAAGAAGCTCCACCGTAAGCAGTACCTTCAGCAGCAGTCTGCAGCCCTCTCCCATAGCCCACAGGCAGCCGGTCATCCTTTTGTCCGACACCGGCTGGAGCAGGGCTGCCAGAAGCTTATAGGCCAGCGCCGTCATAGCCAGCCTGATAACGGGAGGGAGACCCAGGAGCAGGAAAACCACAATACCTGTGGCTCCCAGGCAGTTGCGGATCAGCACGGCTGTCCCCAGGGCCACTTCCACAGCGCCGTCGATCACATTTCCGATCCCGGGAATGGCCGCCGCCGTTTTGCCCAGAGCATCCCTCTTCAGAGAATCCAGAGCCGGACTGATCATATTCTGGATCAGTTCCATTCCAATGACCACTGCAGTGATGGTCTTCAGGGTCCACTCCAGGACTGTTTTCAGAAGCTCCGCCAGCCTGGAGAGGAAATCCTCTTTGTGCAGATAATTGATCAGCTGAATGATCACATACGCCTGGATACCTGGGATCACTGCTTTCATAAGAAGGGTCTGGATCAAAAAAATAACTCCCAGAACCATTTCATAGAAAACCATGGCTGTGGCGCCGCCGGAAGCCGCTGTCACCGCCAGAAAATAGGAGGGCATCAAAGCCTGCATAAAGGCAGTCAGATCTTCCAGACTTTGGGACAGGCCTGCGCTTAAGCTTCCAAAAGAATGGAGCAGAAGGGCCAGAAGAAGCATATACACCAGATAGAAGCTGGCCTCTCCTGCCTGGCTGCCGGAAAATACATTGGTAAAATTGGCAAACAGCGCCGCCAGCAGTACCAGCAGCGCCACCTGAAAAAGCGTCTCCCGGTCTGCCAGCAGATGATCGGATAAAAATTTTTTCCCTGTCTCCAGAAGAAAGTCCATGGAAAAAACCTCTTCTCCGGAAAGTATCCTCTCCAGCACCTCCCGGATACTGAAAGTTTCCTCTCCCAGCAGTTCATTGACCGCTTCCTGCATCTCTCCCAGCTCCAGGCCTTCCAGGAGCGCCTCCTGGCTCTCCTCCTGTTCCCGGAGAAGCTCCTCTTCCAGGCTCTTTTCCGTCTCTTCTCCTGCAGTCTCCCCCTCCTCCCCGGCCGCCGGGACAGGCTCAGCCAGAAACAAGAAGCTGAAAAAAAGCAGCGCTGCCAGGAAAAGCTTTTTCTTTTGTCTCACCGACCTTCTCATGACAAAAAGCCGTGTATGGCTTCCATAAGAGCCAGAAGCACCGGCATGGACAGGACCATAATGTAGAGCTTGGCAAAAATCTCGATCTGGGCTCCTATAGAACCATAGCCCGCATCTTTGCAGATCCCGGAAGAAAACTGTCCAATATAGGTGACCCCTATAATTTTCAGCAGGGTTGTCAGATATTTTACGTCCAGCGGAAGGTATTCCTGGATCTTTATAACAGAGGAAAAAAGATAGGACAGCTTGTCAGCCATATAAAAAAAGATCAGGATCCCGGCCGCCAGGCTGAGGTAGACAGAGTATTCCGGCCTTGTACCTTTCAGAAAAAGTCCCAGAAGCACCCCTGTCATCCCCAGCATGACGATTTTTACCACTTCCATGTTTCTCCTCCTACAATGCAAACAATTCCTGGATCGTCCGAAACAGATCATAAATATAAGGCAGGATCCAGAACAATACCAGGATCAGTCCTGCCAGGCTGGTAAGAAAAGCCAGTTCTTCTCTCTGGCTGTGTTTCAGGATCTGGCAGAGCACAGACACCAGGATTCCCACCGCCCCGATCTTAAACAGTAAACTAACCTCCACCTGATCTCCTCCCTGCTTTTCCGCCTTTACCCTTTCTTTTCCTCTATCTCCGGTATGTCCCTCTTCTCAGACCAGCAGGATCGCCAGGAACATTCCCGCCAGGATCCCCAGGGCCTGATACAGCTTTTTTCTGGCCGGAGCCTCCTGCCGTGTCCGGCTGATCTCTCTCTTCAGTTCTTCCAGATACAGATTTATGGTATTTTCCTGCATGGTAATGTCCATATATCCCAGATCCTCCCCCAGCCGGGAAAAGCCTTCCAGATCCTCTTTTGTCAGGCTGGTATCCTTCAGGTGTTCTCTGGCTTTCAGGGCAAAGATCCGGGAAAAACGCTCTCCCTGATACGCTTTGGCTGCTTTTGAAACTTCCAGGAGGAACCGGGAAAGAGGAGGCCGGCTCTTGTCCGCCACCCGGAGCATGGCCTCGGGAAGAGCTTCTCTGCGGTAGGTGATCTCTCCCAGGAGAAAGTACACCATTTTCTGTATCTCCTCCAGCTCTCTCAGTCTTTTGGAATAATTCAGGCTTTTCCCATATCCCATAGCCCCGCAGGAAAGGATCACCAGCAGCGCGCCCGCCGCCTTCAGCATAGGATTCCCTGTTTCCGCTTCCAGTCAAAAAGACTGGTGCCCCTTTCGTCAAAGATCGCCTTTACCCTCCCCGCCCGGTCCTGATAATGGAGGACAATATACCGCTCAAAGATCCGCTCCCGGACCAGTCTCTGCATCAGAGGCTTTCCCTTAATATCCTCTATGGAGCTTCCGTGGACTGTAGCGAAAAGCTTACAGCCGCAGTGGATCACCGACTCAATGGCATGGATATCCTCATAGTCTCCCAGCTCATCCACTGCCACCACCTCCGGGGACATGGACCGGATCAGCATCATCATGCCTTCCGCCTTGGGACAGCAGTCCAATACGTCGGTGCGGATCCCCAGGTCATTCTGAGGGATCCCCTGGTAGGAGCCTCCGATCTCGGATCTTTCATCTACCACCCCCACAGATACCCCCGGCATATAAGAACTGCCGGTGCTTACCTGCCGGATCAGATCCCGAAGAAGGGTGGTCTTCCCGCATCTTGGGGGAGAAATGATCAGGGTATGGCAGATCCTGCCGTTTTTGATGATATAGGGAAGTATTGGCGAAGCACAGCCTTTTATCTGGTGTGACAGCCTGAGATTGATATAAGATATGTATTTTACGCTTTTGATCCTGTCCCCTTCCAGGACAGTCTTTCCTGCGATCCCCACCCGGTGGCCTCCCTGAATGGTGATAAAGCCCTGGCGGATCTCCTCTTCAAAGGCATACATGGAATAACTGCTCACATATTCCAGGGTCTCTTTGAGATCCTCTGCCTTTACAAAGCAGCCCTGGGATTCCTCCCGGGAAAATTCTCCTTCTCTGGTCAGAAAGTATTCTTTTCCCTGATAGATCAGGATCAGGGGCGCATTGACCCGGAGACGGATCTCATAGACTTGCTCCATGTCAAAATGAGCCGCCAGAAGAGCCTGCCGGATATGGGCAGGAAACAGCTTTGCGATTTCTTCCTGTTTCATTGTCCTCACCTCTTTTTAAGATATATATATGAGGACAAACTTTTTTTATGATAGGTTTCTGTAATAACGGATTTCTAACTGAAATGTTTCTTCCGCAGCCACGCAGCCCACCAGATCCTTTTCCAGCCGGAAGAACTGATGGCAGGCAGGCGGTTTCAGGATTTTCATATCCTGGCGAAGGCCTTCCCCGGACAGCTTGATACAGCTTTCCTTATAGGTCCAGAGCTTGATAAACTCTGCGGTGCTATCCTCTGCCTCCAGGATCTGCCGCTGCTCTCTGGCATTCATGGTCCTTTCCACCATTCTTCTTGATCTTATGGGCCGCCTTTCCTGGATATCCACCCCGCAGGGCATGGCGGCCAGGGCGCAGACGGCCCAGCCTCCGGAATGGCTGATATTAAAGTGGACTTCCGGGTACGCTGTCAGGAAAGGCTTGCCGTAGGGGCCTTTTTTCAGCAGGCTTTCCAGATTTTCCAGTCGGCCCCTGCATTCTGAAAAATCTGCGGGATCCAGACTTCCAATCGTATAGCCCTGATCCCAAAGCCCCTGAAGGAGGAGCAGCCGGCCGCAGAGACTCTCCCGGTTTTTCTCCTCCTTCCAGTCTTTGGTCAGATTTTCCATTCTTCCTGCATAGAGATAAATGATCCCCGGCTTCACGGTCTCTCTCTCCTTTCCACAAGGCCGGATTCCAGAAGAAATCTGGAAGGCTCCAGCTTCTTTTCGTGACGCTCTCCTACGTACAAAAGGGAGAGCTCCTTTCTGGCTCTGGTCATTCCCACATAGAGCAGGCGGCGCTCCTCTTCCACATCGCTCTCTCCCGCCGCTTTCCGGTAGGGAATGATCCCTTCATTAATGTCCATAATAAAAACCCGGTCAAATTCCAGGCCCTTGGCGCTGTGAAGAGTGGAAATCACCACTCCCTCTCTTTCCGTATTCTGCTGTCTGGCCTGTTCCTTCAGCTTTTCCGTATACCGGGCAATATGAGAAAACCAGTCTTCAAAAGTCTGATATCCCTTCGCACTTTCCGCCAGCTCCTCCATTACCTCATAAAGCTCTTCGGTGCGCAGCTTCCGGTAGGAGGCATAGTCCTTGAGAAACTCTTCATATCCCACTCCATACCGGATATAATTGATAGCGCCGTAGGGCGTCATATCCTTTAAAGTCTTCAGGTCTTCCTCCATACGGTCGATCCGGTCACACATCCATTCTTTTTCTTCATAGAACCACCGCAGCTCCTCAAAGGAAACGGTTTCTGAGTCCAGGGCTTCTCTGGATATATAACGGTTCGGCCGGTTCATCACCTGGAGAAATTCCTTCCGGCTCCGGTCTCCCATAGCCAGCTTCATATAGGAGATCATATTTCTGGCGATCCAGTGTTCAAAAAGATTAGGGAGGCTGTCCCGGATCTGGAAAGGGATCTGATACTCCATAAGGACTTCCACCAGAAACCTGGCCCCGGAATTGGTCCGGTAAAGAACTGCCATTTCCTCGTAGGGGCATCCTTCCTTTCTGGCCTTCTGGATACAGTCTTTCACATAAAGCTCTTCTTCCCTGCCTTTTTCAAACAGCTTAACCACCGGCGCCGGTCCCGGAGGATTCTCTGTATAGATCTTCTTCCGGAATCTCCTCTTATTCCCGGCGATAACCTTCCCCGCCGCCTCCAGGATCTGAGGGGTAGAGCGGTAATTACAGGAAAGAAGCTCCGTCTGCACCTTTGGAAAATCCTTTGGGAAATTCATCATGATCTCCGGCCTGGCTCCCCGGAAGGCGTAGATCGACTGGTCGTCGTCTCCCACAATGAAAAGATTATCCTGAGGCGCCGCCAGCATTTTCACGATATCGTACTGGATCTTATTGATATCCTGGAATTCGTCCACCAGGATATACTGAAATTTTTCCTGCCAGCCCCGGCGGATATCTTCTCTCTGATCCAGCAGATCATAGCAGTAAAGGAGCATGTCGTCAAAGTCCAGGAGCCTGCCGTGGCGGCATTGATTTACATAGGAAATATAAATACTCCGGAAAACCTCGTCGGGACAGTTTGCAGAATAATAATGTTCCAGCGGGATTCTGGTATTCTTCACCTGACTGATCTCCTGGGAAAGCCCCTGGAAAAATTCCTTCTCATCTTCAATTTCCAGCCGCTTTCCATAAGCGATCTCTTTGAGCATTTCATACTTCCGCTCCTCGCTGAGGATATTTTTCCCGCTGAGGCGGTAGGCGTGGCGGAGAATACCGTAAAAAACTCCGTGAAAGGTGCCAAAAGTCACCCGGCGGTAATCCGCCTTCAGGCCGGCCTCTTCACAGAGTCTTTCAAATCTTGCTTTCATTTCCCTGGCAGCGGCCTTGGTAAAGGTCACCACCAGGATATTCCCCGGATTTACATGATAGACTTCCAGGAGGTTTTTCACTCTCCTGGTCATTGTGGCGGTCTTCCCGGATCCGGGACCGGCCAGGAGCATCATAGGCCCTTTAAAATGCAGGACCGCCTTTTCCTGGGCGCTGTTCATCTTCATAGTCTGCGTATCTTTGCCTCCTTACGCCTGGCGGAGCTTTTCCACAGCGGCCTGAAGACGGTTAAGGCTCTCCTCTTTTCCCAGAACCTCCAGGATCTCCGTTGCTCCCGCAGGGGTCATCTGTTTGCCGGAAAGAGCAGTGCGGATGGGCCACAGGATCTGGCCGTTCTTGTATCCGTTCTCCTTGGCGAAACCGCAGAGCAGCTCATAGAGAGCGTCGTTGCTGTAATCCTCCTGGTTTTCCAGCACGGGAAGGATCTTCTCCAGCACCTCCAAAGAAAGCTCCGGATTGGTCTTCATTTTCTTATGGGTATACATGGATACGTCATATTCCGGCACCTGCTGGAAGAAGTCAATAAGCTCCGGGATATCCGGGAATACCTCGATCCTGGTCTTTGCCATAGCGGCGATCTTTTTCAGGTCGATATCCCTGGTAATGGTCTTCTGGATATAAGGAAGCGCCATCTCATAGAACCTGTCAAAATCCATGGCTTTCATATATTCCCCATTCATCCAGCGGAGCTTCTGCACGTCAAACACTGCCGGGGATTTGCTCATATGATGATAATCAAAAACCTTCACCAGTTCTTCCAGAGAGAAGATCTCCCGATTATCCTCCGGACACCAGCCCAGGAGAGCCACATAGTTTACAATGGCTTCTGTCAGGAAGCCCTGCTCTACCAGATCTTCATAGGAAGAATGGCCGGAACGTTTGCTCAGTTTTTTGTGTTCCTCATTAGTGATCAGAGGACAGTGTACATAGGTAGGCACTTCCCAGCCGAAAGCCTCGTAAATACGGTTGTATTTCGGTGAGGAAGACAGATATTCATTTCCCCTTACTACATGGGTGATCCCCATAAGGTGGTCGTCTACTACATTGGCAAAATTATAGGTGGGATAACCGTCGGACTTGATCAGGATCAGGTCATCCAGCTCGTTGTTCGGCACAGTAATATCTCCGTAAATGTCGTCGTGGAACGTAGTAGTCCCCTCTGTGGGCATATTGAAACGGATCACATGGGGTTCTCCTGCGGCCAGCTTTGCCTCTACCTCCTCTTTGCTCAGATGAAGGCAGTGCTTGTCGTACATGGCCACTTCCTTGCCCTCGATCTCCGTCTTTAAGGATTCCAGCCGTTCTTTGGTACAGAAGCAGTAATAAGCGTCTCCCTGTTCGATCAGCTGCTTGGCATATTTCAGATAAATCCCCTGGGCGTTCCGCTCGCTCTGAACATAGGGACCATATCCGCCGTCCTTGTCCGGGCCTTCGTCATGCTTCAGACCGGTTTCCTCCAGAGTATGATAAATAATGTCCAGCGCTCCTTCCACGAAACGTACCTGGTCTGTATCCTCGATACGAAGGATGAAATCTCCTCCCTCATGCTTTGCAATAAGATACGCATACAGTGCAGTCCTTAAATTTCCCACATGCATTCTCCCTGTAGGGCTGGGGGCAAACCTTGTTCTTACTTTACTCATTTCTTCTCTCCTTATCTATGGAATACTGCAAGGCACTCATGCCTTGTTAATGAACATGGAAAGGGGGTATGCGGTCCGCAACCATATACCCCACTGCCCAAATTATACATAACCTGTTTTTCTTTTGCAAGGTCAAAAAGCGAAAATCCTTTCTGTCTTTTTTATCTTACCGGAGCAAACAATACTTTTCCTGTTCCACGGTAAACATTCACCAGACCTTCCCCGGACACGGCGGAACCCATCAGAGATCTTCCTGACCTCTCCACCGTAAAGTCCAGACTGCCGCTCCAGGCCACCGCCATATTGCCGTCGATCTTGATCACATCGTCCTTAAGCGTTACTTCCACCAGCTCTTCCTTGGGACAGGGAGCTTCCAGGCAGAGAGCGCCGCTTCCTATGATCCCCAGATTGAACATACCTTCGTTTCCCGCCACAGCAGAAGAGATATTTGATCTCATCACCGCTTTATGTTTCAGATTGGCGTCGCAGGCCAGGAACATTCCATCGTCCAGGACCACTGAGCCGTTCCAGTCGTCTACATCCAGAAGGATAATGTGCTTATAGGTAGGCTCCAGCACCATAACCCCGTCTCCTGTATACTCCGGCTTAATAGCGGACTCCCCAGTCACCTTTCCCCGGACTGCTTTTCCCAGCAGGTCACCCACTCCTTTGATTCCTGTGGTAGCCTTTACGTTTCCCACCATCCACTGCATGGCTCCGGACTGGACCGTCACATTGGCCTGGCTGAGATCACACATGACCTGGCGCTTCCGCACATTCATGGCATTGCAGAAATAAGCCGCCATGGCGTTGGTGGGAGCTACGCTGAGATCCCGTGCGTATTCGATCACGGTAAAAGGCCCCATAGTCTCCAGTACATGGATATCATCGTTGTTGGTAAAATTACTGATATGAAACATTGCTGATTCCTCCTGTTCAATAAATTATATCCTTGCAGATTAATCTTTCTTTTCCCTGATCAGGCATTCTTTTTTAAAAAAGCAGATCCCATACTTTCGGATATCCTGATAGCCTTCCTTCTCCAGATCTACGGCATACTGCTTCCTCTCGATCTGGTCTAAAGCCTCCCTGCACTTGTTCTCCATTTCTTCATAGGTCCCGGCAATCTTCAGTTCCAGGATCATTGCTTTTCCATTCCGGATCCCGGGGGTTTTCATCACGATATCCGGTCTCCCCAGTCCCTGTTCCCGGTTGGAATAGACACGATACTTCTCTGAAGCATTGAGAAGTCCCGTCAAAAATCCGTGATAATAGCTTTCTGAATAATCATAAAAGCTGATGGTCTCTAAAAGCTGACGGGAGAGAAAGGCGCCCGCTGATTCACAGTCTCCCTTTTCCAGATCCCGGATAAAGGGTTCCATATCTGTCTGGCTGGCCGTCTGCTGAAACCATGTCAGAACGCTGCTGCGGTAGATATAACGGATCTCCTCATTTGGGATAGCAAGCCAGCAATAGATCGTTCCCTCTTCATAAACTTCTTTTATCTTTTTCAAATAACCTGTAAAGAAAAGAAAATTCCAAAGGTTATCTTTACTCTCTTCAATATCTCCGTAGGTAATATCTTCGTGAACCGGTTTACGGATCGCTTTTCCCTCCAGCAGTTCTTCAATCTCTTCTCTGGTAACCGGATCCGCTTCCCGGATCAGCTTGCGCACAATGCTGTTGGAAGATGTGTTGGACCAGTAGGGCTTTGGAAAGGCATCATATTTTCTTACCGCAGTTTTAACGTAGTTAATAATACTCCAGGGATTATAAATTTCCTCATCTCCGAAAGAATAGCCGTCATACCACTCTTTTATCTCCGGCATTTTTCCTTCCAGCCCATAGTAATCCGTCATTTCCCGGACTTCTTCTTCTGTAAAGCCGAAGCTGTGGGCAAAATCAGGACTTGTAATAGAGAAAATATCCAGATTATTCAGTCCTGTAAAAATGCTTTCTCTGCTGATCCTGAGACAACCTGTGATCACCGCAAATTCCAGATAAGGATTGGTCTTCAGGGCAGATTCCAGCAGTGACCGTACAAATCCTGTCATCTCCTGATAAAATCCTTCAAAATATGCATTTTCCAAAGGAACATCATATTCATCTAAAAGAATAATGGCTTTTTTCCCAGACTCCTTCCACAGACAATAGGACAAAAATTCCAGGGATTTGGCATATTCAATTTTCTCCGCCTCCCGGTTCAACACTGCTTCAAAACGCTTTTTTTCTCCTTCCAAAAGGCCGGAAGATTTCAGCACATAAGCATGTCTCCGGTATTCTTTTGCGATCTCGTCAATGAGACTGTCCCTTGCCATCTGAAAATCCGGCTGCCTGGCCGACTTCATGGTCAGTGCGATCACCGGATATTTCTGCTGATGATTCCTGCAGATTTCCTGGCATCTGGCAATATCCAGATCCTGGAAAATATCGCTGTTATCTTTCTTTCGCCCTTCCTCATTACACTCCAGCTCAAAGAAGCGCCGGATCATACTGAGATTCAGGGTTTTCCCGAAGCGCCGGGGTCTGGTAAAAAGATTTACCTTTCCTCCTCTTTCCAGAAGCTCCCGGATCATCAGAGATTTGTCCACATAATACAGCTTTCTGTCTGCGATCTCCCGGATATCCTCATAGCCTACCGGCAGTATTTTTTTCATGCAATCACCTACCTCGCTTTAAAGATAGTATAACGGCTGAGAAAAAGGATTACAATAAAAATACTCTAAATAATATCTTCATTTTTCCAAACGAAATATTATTTAGAGTATCTTTTTCTCTATCTCTCCTGATCTGCCTGTGCAAATTCTTCCATAATATCTTTCACCTTTTCGATCTTCTCGCACCGATAGGCATTCTCTCCGCAGAAAAGCAGAGCCTCGTCAAGATTTCCTTCTGCTGCGTTCACCAGAGCCTGGGTGATACAGTAGGGGATCTTCCCGGGATCGCAGGTGGTAATACAATGGTAGCAGTGTCTGATCCTGCATTTCTCTTTCCGGGTCTTTTCAATAAAGGCATTGCGGATAGCACGGCCCGGCATGCCCACAGGGCTTTTCACAATGCAGATATCTTCTTTCTTTGCTTTGATATAAGCTTCTTTATAAGCAAGAGCCGCATCGCACTCTTCTGTGGTGACAAACCGGGTAGCCACCTGGACCCCGTCTGCTCCCAGAGACAGGGCATGCTTCATATCCTCTCCGTCGAAAATGCCTCCTGCCACGATCACAGGAATGTCCCTTCCTGCTTTTTCTTCGTATTCTTTATTTTTGTTGATGATAGAGAGGATCACCTGGTCATAGGATTCCGGGGTAAAAGTATCCAGCCCTTCTGTGGAAAAGCCCAGATGGCCTCCGGCCCTGGGGCCTTCGATCACTACGAAATCCGGATACCTTTTATATTTTCTCTCCCACATTCTGCACAGGATTGTATAGGATTTCAGGGAAGAGACCACCGGAGCGATCTTTACTGCAGAGCCTTCTGTATATCCGGGCAGGTCCACAGGAAGACCGGCTCCGGAGATGATCACATCTGCTCCGGCTTCTACTGCCGTTTTTACATATTCTTCGTAGCGCTGGGTAGCCACCATGATATTAAAGCCTACGATACCGCCCCCGGCAATCTCTCTGGCAGCCGCCAGCTCTTTTTTCATGGCCCTGTAGTTGGCCTCAAAAGGGTGCTGGTAAAAATCCGGCTCCCTCCACCCGATCTGGGCGGTGGAGATAATACCGATCCCGCCGTTGGCCGCTACGCTGCCGGCCAGACGGGAAAGACTGATTCCCACTCCCATTCCTCCCTGTATCACAGGGATCCTCGCCTCTAAATCACCGATTTTTAATCCTGTACCCATTTTATTCTCCATTTCCAAAAAGAGCTGCCGTATCCGCTTTATGCGGAGAAGTTTTCTCCGATAACAAAAATACGGCAGCTCCTTTCTATTACTCTTTACATCTTCCGAAATCTTTCATAGCGCCGGGCTGCCAGCTCTTCCCCTGACATTCCTTCTGCTTTTTCCAGAAATTCCATCATTCTGCTCTTCATATCTTTAGACAGTTCTTCCAGATTGTCTTTGCAGGCCGGGATCTCCTCCGGGATCACCTGATCCACAACCCCCAGCTCCAGCAGATCTTTGGCAGTGATCTTCATCACTTCCGCAGCCTCTTTGGCTTTCTTGCTGTCCTTCCACAGGATAGAAGCAAAGCCTTCCGGAGAAAGGATGGAGTATGTGGCGTTTTCCATCATCCACACCTCATTGGCCACTCCCAGGGCAAGGGCGCCGCCGCTGCCTCCTTCTCCGATCACAATGGAAAGGACCGGCACTTTCAGATCCGACATTTCCAGCAGATTTCTGGCAATGGCCTCTCCCTGTCCTCTTTCTTCCGCTTCAATACCGCAGAAAGCCCCCGGCGTATCAATAAAGCAGATCACCGGCCGGTTAAACTTCTCCGCCTGCTTCATCAGACGCAGAGCTTTCCGGTAGCCTTCCGGGGAAGGCATGCCGAAGTTTCTGGCAAGGTTGTCCTTGGTATTTCTTCCCTTCTGGACGCCGATCACCGTCACCGGCTGGCCGTCTAAGACTGCCAGGCCGCCTACAATAGCTCCGTCGTCCCGGAAAGCCCGGTCTCCGTGAAGCTCCATAAAGCTGTCGAAGATGGTCTCAATATAATCCAGACTGGTAAGGCGCTTGGAATCTCTTGCAGCTTCTACCTTCTCCCAGGCTGTCATCTCTTTGTCTTTTCTTCTTTTTCTGGAATGTTTTTCTTCTCTGCCTTCTTCCGGAAGATGGATCCCCAGGAACTGGCAGTAGCCCTGCTTCCTCTGATGGAGTTTTACCAGGCCGGACAGGGTCTGCTTCAGATTCTCTCTGCGGACAATACCGTCAATGATCCCATGCTCTACCAGAAATTCCGCTCTCTGGAAGCCTTCCGGCAGCTTCTGTCCGATGGTCTGGGCAATGACTCTGGGGCCGGCAAAGCCGATCAGGGCTCCCGGCTCCGCCAGGATCAGGTCTCCCAGCATGGCAAAGCTGGCGGTAACCCCTCCTGTGGTGGGGTCAGTGAGTACCGGGATATACAGCAGTCCCGCTTCGCTGTGGCGCTTAATAGCTGCAGAGGTCTTCGCCATCTGCATAAGAGAGATGATACCCTCCTGCATTCTGGCGCCGCCGGAACAGCAGAAAAGGATCACCGGGAGCTTTTCTTCGGTAGCCCTTTCAAAGGATCTGGTAATCTTCTCTCCTACCACATGTCCCATGCTTCCCATAAGGAATCTGGCGTCGCAGACGCCCAGGACCACTCTCTGTCCGTCGATCCTGGCTTCACCGATACGGACTGCCTCTTCCAGATGGGTCTTCGTCTGTACCTGAGCGATCTTTTCTTCATATCCCGGATAGTCCAGAGGGTTGGAATTGGGAAGTCCGGTACACCATTCGGTGAAGCTCCCCTTATCCGCCACCATCTTGATCCTTGTCTTCGCCTTGATACGAAAATATCCGCCGCATTTGGGACAGCTGTAAGAATGGCTGACTACGTCCTCTTTATACAAAAGCTCCCCGCATTTCGGGCACTTCACCCAAAGACCTTCCGGCACGGAAGGCGCCCCTTCCGGTTCCTGTCTCTGTTCTTCGCCCTGTACCTCCTGTGTCTGTACATTGGCAGACTTTTTAAATAAATCCTTTAATCTGGACATCTCTGCGACTCCTTTATCTCAAATCTCTATTCCATGTTATAATGTTCCGGAATAAAACCAGTGGTAACGTTGCCCTCCACAAAGTCCTTCTGGTTCAGAATATCATACTGGAAATCCAGATTGGTCTGGACTCCCTCGATGACTACCTCCCCCAGAGTACTTCTCATCTTGGCAATAGCAGAAGCCCGGTCCTTATCATACACGATCACCTTCATGATCATAGAATCATAGTTCGGGGGGATCTGGTAGCCGTTAAAGACTGCGGTATCGATCCGGACGCCGTTTCCACCAGGCAGATGAATGTTCTCAATGGTTCCCGGGCAGGGCATAAAATTCCTGGAAGGATCTTCTGCGTTAATTCTGCACTCAATGGCGTGGCCCCGCATAACGATATCCTTCTGTTCCACAGAAAGGGGGAGTCCTGCGGCGATACGGATCTGTTCTTTTACCAGGTCTACGCCGGAGACAAACTCTGTAACCGGATGTTCTACCTGGATCCTGGTGTTCATCTCCATGAAGAAGAATTCTCCGGATTTATCCAGGAGGAACTCTATGGTCCCTGCGCTCTCATAGCCTACAGCCCTGGCTGCCTTTACAGCAGTTTCTCCCATCTTTTCTCTGGTAGCCTGGTCAATGGCACAGGAAGGAGACTCCTCGATCATCTTCTGATGACGTCTCTGGATAGAGCAGTCTCTTTCTCCCAGCTGGACCACATTTCCGAATTTATCTCCTAAGATCTGCACCTCGATATGTCTGGGTTCCCGGACATACCGCTCCAGATACATGGTATCGTCGGCAAAGGCATTTACCGACTCTCTCTGAGCGGTGTTAAAATTCTCTTCAAAGTCTTCCAGGCTTTCGGAGATCCGCATTCCCTTTCCGCCGCCGCCGGAGGAAGCCTTGATCATAATGGGAAAACCCATCTTTTTTGCTGCTTCCAAAGCATCTTCCACATTGTGGACCGGCTCTTTTGTGCCGGGAACTACGGGAACTCCCGCTTCCATCATCGTCTTCCTGGCCTCGGATTTGTTCCCCATTTTATGGATGATCTGGGCGGAAGGGCCGATGAAAGCCACATTGCATTTTTCGCACATTTCCACAAATCTGCTGTTTTCCGAGAGAAAACCGAATCCGGGATGAATGGCTTCTGCTTTGGTAGCAATGGTAGCGCTTAAGATCCGCTCCATATTCAGATAACTCTCCTGGGGAGCTGCCGGGCCGATACACACAGCCTCATCGGCAAGCTGGGCGTGGAGAGCCTCTCTGTCTGCTTCTGAGTAAACCGCTACGGTTTTAATCCCCATTTCTCTGCAGGCCCGGATGATCCGGACTGCGATCTCTCCTCTGTTTGCGATCAATATTTTCTGAAACATAACCCATTCTCCTCTATCCGATCATAAAGGTCATTTCGCCCATAACCGTAATCTTCCCGTCCTGATTTCTGGCTACAGCCTTACCTACTCCTACAGGTCCTTTTTCCTTGATGATCTCTACTTCCAGAGTCAGTACGTCTCCCGGAACTACCTTGTTTTTAAATTTCGCGTTATTGATGGCGCCGAAGTAAGCGGTTTTTCCCTTGTTTTCCGGTTTGCTCAGTATGGCTACCGCACCTACCTGGGCCAGGGCTTCGATCTGAAGGACTCCCGGCATCACCGGCTCCTGGGGAAAGTGGCCTGCAAAGAACGGCTCGTTATATGTCACACATTTTCTTCCTACCGCCCGTACTCCCGGCTCCATATCCTCGATGGTGTCGATCAGCAGAAACGGATGTCTGTGGGGAATGATCTCCATGATCTCTTTGGTCGTCAGTTTCATCGTCTTTCCCTCCTATTTGATCACGAACAGCGGCTGTCCGTACTCTACTACTTCTTCGTTCGATACCAGTATCTTTTCTACGGTACCGTCAAACTCTGATTCGATCTCGTTCATCAGCTTCATAGCTTCCACGATAGCCAGGACCTGTCCTTTCTTAACGGTATCTCCCACCTTTACATAAGGTTCCGCATCTGGTGAAGGAGCGTTATAGAAAGTACCTACCAGAGGGGATTTCACTACATTCCCATCCAGGCTTTCCTCCCGGGGCTGCTGGATATTCTCCTGGGCAGTAAGAGCGTTCTGAACAGTCTCCGGGGTAACCGCTGCGGCAGGAACTGCAGCCACAGCCTGAGGTGCGGCGACAACCTTTGTCTGTTTATCGGTCTTCATGGAAATCTTCAGATTTCCTTCTTCCATGGTAAACTGTGTAAGGTTTGACTCGCTGACTGTATGGATCAGCTCAATGATCTTTTCTAATTCCATGGTATATTTCCTCCTACTCGTGATATTTTCTGATCAGAAGGCTGGCGTTGTGTCCGCCGAAGCCCAGAGAATTGGAAAGGGCGTATTCCACTTCCATCTCCTGTCCATGTCCTGTTACATAGTCCAGATCACACTCTTCATCCGGCACCTGGTAGCCTGCCGTCTCATGGATATAGCTGTTTTCCATCTGTTTTACACAGGCAATAAATTCTACGGCTCCTGCGGCTCCCAGAAGGTGGCCGATCATGGATTTGGTAGAGTTGACCTTTAATTTATAAGCATGGTCTCCGAATAATTTCTTGATCGCTCTTGTCTCAAAAAGGTCGTTGTGATGGGTGCTGGTTCCGTGGGCGTTGATATAAGTCACCTCTTCCAGAGGGATCCCCGCCTCTTTGATGGCATATTCCATACATTTGGCTGCTCCCTCTCCGTCTTCCGCCGGAGAAGTAATATGATAAGCATCGCTGGTAGCGCCATAGCCTACCACCTCAGCCAGGATCCTGGCGCCTCTCTTTTTCGCATGCTCCAGTTCTTCCAGGACTACCACGCCGGAACCTTCTCCCATGACAAAACCGCTTCTCTCCTTATCAAAAGGAACCGAGCACCGTGTCGGATCCGGGTTGGTGGACAGAGCAGTAAGCGCGGTAAATCCGGCGATTCCCAAAGGCGTCACACTGGCCTCGGTACCGCCTGCGATCATCACGTCTGCATCTCCGAACTGGATCGTCCGGTAAGCCTCTCCGATGCTGTGGGTACCGGTAGCGCAGGCCGTTACCACATTGATGCTTTTTCCCTTCAGGCCGAACTGGATAGATACGTTTCCTGCGGCCATATTGGAGATCATCAGAGGCACCATCAGAGGATTCACTCTGCCGGGTCCTTTTTCTACCAGCTTGGTATGTTCTCTCTCTACAGTCTGCAGACTGCCGATACCGGAGCCGATCGAGCAGCCTACCCGGAAAGGATCTTCCTTTTCCATATCCAGACCGGACTGTTCCATAGCCTCTTTTGCAGCAGCCACTGCATACTGAGCGAAAAGCTCCATTCTTTTGGCCGCCTTAAAATCCATATAATCTTTGCCCTGGAAGCCTTTTACCTCTGCTGCCAGGTGTACTTTATAATCAGTGGTGTCGAATCTGGTGATCTCCCCAAATCCGATCTTTCCTTCTTTTAATCCCTTCCAATAATCTTCCACATTTAATCCGATGGGAGTGATGGCTCCCATACCGGTAACAACTACTCTCTTCATATATCCTCCTACATGCACATGCCGCCGTCAACGCTGATGACCTGGCCGGTTATATAATCTGCTTTCTCTGATGCCAGGAAAGCTACCATTTCTGCAATATCCTTTGTCTTTCCGAATCTTCCCAGAGGGATCTGTTTACATGCAGCTTCCTTAATATCCTCTCCCAGCACTTCTGTCATCTCTGTATCCACAAAACCCGGAGCCACTGCGTTTACCGTGATGCCCCTGCTGGCCAGCTCTCTGGCCATGGTCTTGGTCAGCCCGATCACGCCGGCCTTACTTGCCGCATAATTAGCCTGTCCTGCATTTCCCAGGATACCGGAAACAGAAGAGATGTTAATGATCCTTCCGCTTTTCTGCTTCAGCATCTGGCGGGCACTGTGGCGGATGGTGTTAAAAGCGCCTTTTAAATTGGTATTGATCACTGCGTCAAAGTCTTCTTCTTTCATGCGCATGATGAGATTATCCCTGGTAATTCCGGCGTTATTTACCAGAATATCCAGACGGCCGTATTCTTTGATGATACTCTGGATCATCTCCTGGCAGGCGTTAAAATCTCCCACACTGCACTGGTACGCCGCAGCCTGTCCGCCGTTTTTCTCAATGGTCTCTACCACTTCTTTTGCTCTGGCCTCAGAGCCGTTATAATTCACAACCACAAAATTTCCCTGGGCTGCTAAAGTCAGAGCGATCTCTCTTCCGATCCCCCGGCTGGCCCCTGTAACTAACGCAACTTTCTTATCCAGCATATCTATCCCTCACATTTTCTGCTGCAGCTCTTCCACAGCTTTTTCAAAGTCTTCTACATTCTGAATATTGATCACCTTTACGTTCCGGTCGATCTTTCTCATAAATCCGCTTAAGGTTTTTCCCGGCCCGATCTCCACAAAGGTATCCACCCCATCGGCGATCATAGTCTCCACGCACTGCTGCCAGCGCACAGAAGAAGAAACCTGGGCAACCAGCAGATCTTTGATCTGATCCTTATCCCTTACAAACTCAGCGGTAACATTGGTGGTGTATGGGATCTCCACATCATGAAATTCTACATTCTGAAGGACTTCTCCCAGTTTTTCTCCTGCTCCGGTAAGCATCTTGGAATGGAAAGGACCGGAAACCTTCAGCGGGATCACTCGTTTCGTTCCTGCTGCTTTAAGAGCTTCCGAAGCTCTTTCCACTGCCTGGGCCTCGCCGGTGATCACGATCTGTCCCGGACAGTTATAATTGGCAATGGATACGATCCCTTCTGTCTCCTGACAGATCTTCTCGATCACAGCTGCATCGGTTCCCAGCACTGCCGACATAGCGCCACCTGTCGGAACGGCCTCCTGCATAAAGATCCCTCTTTTTCTCACCACGGCAAAAGCGTCTTCCATGGCCATTGCCTTAGAAGCGATCAATGCGCCATATTCCCCCAGGCTCAGTCCCCCTGCCGCATCCGGCCGGATCCCTTTTTCTTCCAGCGCCTTCAGGATAGCGGTCTCCACCGCCAGCATTGCGATCTGTGTATACTCTGTGATATTGATCTTTTCATTTTCTTCAAAGCAGATTTCCTTCAGATCCAGTCCGGAGATTTCTGAAGCCTTATCTATTACCTCTGCGCATACCGGAAATGTTTCATAAAAATCCCTGCCCATTCCCACATACTGGGCGCCCTGGCCGGGGAAAATAAAAGCTGTTTTTCCCATGTTCCTACCTTCCTTATATCGCCAAATATTTTGATTAACAAAGTATTTATCTAAAAGAATAGGAAGCACGCTGCTGCGGCCTCCCATCTTGTTTTTAATTTTATTCTTCTACGCCTTTTGCTTTCAGATAGTCAACAACTGCACCTACTGTTGTCAGCTCCTGTAATTCCTCGGAAGGAATCTCAACAGAATATTCATCTTCCAGAGCCATAACCAGCTCAAACAGGTCTAAGGAATCAGCTCCTAAATCCTCTTTAAAAGATGTCTCCAGAGTAATGCTTTCTGCGTCGCAGTTTAACTGATCTGCAATGATCTCTTTCATTTTTTCTAACATGATTTCCTATCTCCTTTAAATTAAAATTGCATTATTTCATCCCCAATGGGGATTTTTTTGTCATGAATACTTTGATGTTCAAAGTATATCTTCTTTCCCTATATTTGTCAACCCTTTTTATTCCGTAAATTTAATTTGTCTTGAGACGCTTAAAGCGATCCCCATCTCCAGCATCAGGAACAGGATGGAGGTACCTCCATAACTGATAAACGGAAGGGTGATTCCGGTAGTCGGGATCCAGTTCAGCACCACGCAGATATTCAGGATCACCTGAAGGGCAATGTGTATCATAATACCGCCCACTACCAGGGAACCGTAAAAATCCGGAGCGTTCTCCGCAATAAAAAACAGCCTGTACAAAAGATAGCCGAAAAGGATCAGCACCACCAGCCCGCCGAAGACTCCCAGTTCCTCACAGACAATGGAAAAGATCATATCATTCTGAGCCTCCGGCACAGGGCCCAGCTTCTGCACGCTGTTTCCCAGCCCCTTTCCGAAAAAGCCCCCGCTTCCTATGGCATACAGCGCCTGCATGATCTGATATCCCCCTTCGCTGGAATACTGTTCCGGGTTCAGCCATACAAGGATACGTTCCAGACGGAAGCTGCTGAGATCCTCGGTGGATACCACCGTATCTCCCAGGACCCACTGAAGGATCAGCCTTCCTGCAACCACCAGCACTGCCAGTACCACAGCTCCCACAATAAAAGGCCTGGTCTTTGGGTGGGCGATAAAGATCATCAGTACGGTGATCGCTCCGATGATCAGCCCGGTACTTAAATTTTCTGTAAGCTGATACGCCCCCAGAGCAAGTATGCCTCCCACGCCCAGGAGGACCGCCGATCCCCGCAGGGTCTTTACGTTCTTCCCCATTTTTATGATCAGGCAGGGGATAAAGGTGATCGCTGCGATCTTGGCCAGCTCCGACGGCTGAAGCTGGATACTTGTTCCTGGAATGATGGCCAGCCACCTTCTGGCGCCGTTTACCTCTATACCCAAAGGTGAAAATTTTACCAGCAACATCAGGATCATGGAAACCACATAGATGACGCCGCTGACGTAATACAGAATATGATAATCGAATCGTGAAATAAGCAAAGCGATCAGGATGCTTACCAAGCTGATGGCAGCCTGACGGCCAAAAAACTGCATATCGTTTTCATAATTCACCTGAGCTGTATAAGCGCTGGTGCTGTATAGCATGACCAGGCCGAAACAGGTCAGCAGCACGACGATGGCGACCAGGTTATAATCATAGTATCTGGGACCCGCCGTCCTGTTTTTTTTATTCTTTTTTTTTGGCATATTTACCCTCCGTTTAAATTCCAAACCCATACTGGAGCAGTTCCGGAAATCCTGTCTTCGTACCATTCTCCCGTTCCTGCACCCTGCGGACAAGAGCCGGATCGTCGGTAATGATGTTATCCACTCCCATATCCAGCAGCCGCTTTATATTTCCTCTGTAATTCACCGTCCAGGCGTGCACTTCCTTCCCCAGAGCATGAGCCTCCCTCACAAAGCTTTCCGAAATATAATCGTAGCGGACACTGAAGAAATCCGCAGCCTCCGTCTGGGAAATACTCCCGTATCGCATAGTCATGATATATCCGGTGCGGATTTCAGGCGCAATCGCTTTTATCTGCTCCAGGAACCGATAATTCATAGAGGTGACCACACAGTGTTCCTCAAAGTCATTCTCCCGGATCACCTGGACCACGCTCTGAACGATCCCCTCATTTTTACCATTATACTTAATCTCTATGTTTAAGTCCAGTCTTCCGAGGCAAAAATTTAAGACTTCTTCCAAAGCAGGGATCCGCTCCCCCTGATATTCTTTTCCAAAGGAGCTGCCGGCGTCCAGCTCTTTTATCTCTTCATAGGTCAGTTCCCACACATTACGGTCCAGCCCGGTGATCCTTTTCAGAGAATCGTCATGAAGCAGGATCAGCTGTTTGTCTTTTGTCTCCTGGACGTCGATCTCCGCAAAATCAGCCCCGCATTCCCAGGTATAGGCAAGGGCGCTTAAGGTATTTTCCGGAGCCCGCAGGGCGCCTCCCCGGTGTGCGGTGATCTTTGTGTCCGCATTCAGGCTTTCCAGCATAGCGTCATGACTCACCGCCGCCGCTGTCAGATATCCGCCCTCCAGGATCACCAGAAGCAGCGTGAAAAATGTGGCTGCCTTCCGTTTCCCCAGCTTAGAAAGCCAGCGGTAATTCTGTACCAGATCCCAGATCGGCGCCTCTTTCACCTCGCTTTTACGGAATCTGGAATAAATCGTATAGGCAAAGGCCAGGGTCCCGGTCATCTGCACTCCTCCTGTAAACACTCCCATGGCCATCTGTATATACTCCCTGCCCATAAGTACACTGGAAATCTTCCCGTCTTCGGGCTTAAAGGCCATAACGGCGCCTGTCATCCCCAGAGTCGTCAGGATATAGAAAGCTGCGCCTGCCGCTGCTATAAGGACATACAGCAGCAAAAAACTGCCCAGGATCTCTCTCCATCTTTTTTTCAGAAGCCCTATGCCTCTGAAAAGTCCCCGGAAGCTTTTTTCTCTCTCCAGCAGAGTATAGGGCAATGCCAATACTGCCCACAGGGAAAGGACCATTCCGGCAGCCAGCAGGATCCCAAGCAGAGCCGGAGGCTTTACTTTCCCGTAGATCTCTCTTGCCGTAAATTCCAGAAGGCCTACATAAGAAGCCTCCCGGACCAGAAAATATACACTGAGAAAGGGAACGGCCAGAGCCGCCCAAAAGATCCAGATGGGCTTCCCCTGTCTGAGGAACCTTACCGCCCCCTTGATCCCTTCCATAAGAAAATCTCCCCCATAGAGCTTTCTTTTCCTCCCTGCATGGTGAAAGCCCAAAAGCAAGGCGGATATTTCTATAAGGAAGAAAAAGAAAAGGATCAGAAAAACTCCTAGAAAAAGGCAGACCGTCCAGGGACTTTTGATAAACGCCCCGTAATTCTCTGCAGTAAGATAACTGAAGCCCTGGCGGGAAAGAGAGATCTCGATCGCCATCTTCACCAGCCGCAGGGTGAAAAAAAAGGTCAGGATCCGGTAGCCGGTCTCAAAAAGCAGCAGACCGCCCAGATTATACCTTATGATCTTCCACGTATGCTTTAAGATTTTTTTCATAAGCCCGGCCCTCTCGTTTTCCTTTTGCACGTCTCTTCCCTGTTTCTGAACAGCCCTGCCCCCGTCGGCCGTTCAGAAAAGACTTTCTTTTTTATTTTAGCAAAAACACGCCGGCTTATGCAAGATCGGCCGCCTTCTGTTTCACACTTCCCTCCGGACATCATAAAATATTACTGTAATCTTAAGGAGCTGCCGCTTTACCATTCCTGAGAGTGATCACTGCGGCAGCCCCTCAAATCTGAGAGGTTTTGAAAATGGATAATCGGTATATATCTTATAACACCTCCAGGTCCTGCCGTATCCGGCCGGGGGAATCCACAGATCCCTGCCGCTGCAAAAATTCCTGGGGAAATTCCGATAAAATAGAAGACACCTGCATTTACACCCATGCGGATGAGCTTCCTCTGACAATGGCTTATGTCCCCTGCCAGAAATTCCGGCATACCCTGGATCTCTGCAAAGGCTTCCAGATGGGCACCATCTTTCCGGAGCTCTGCAAGCCGTTCTGCGGAAAGAGAGGTGGGTGCAGATGAATAAAAACTGTAAATATTCCAGGGAACAGCTTCTGAATACCATCAATGAAGTCAGCTTTGCCGTAGACGACATCAAGCTTTATCTGGATACGCACCCGGAAGACGAAAAGGCACTGGATTTTTTCAGAGATAAAGTCATGGTCCGGAATGAAGCGCTGAAAGAATACGCCGCTCAATACGGCCCCCTGACAATAGACACCGGAGACGATGCCTGCAGCCGGCAGTGGGACTGGGTCATGCAGCCGTGGCCATGGGAAGGAGTGTGGTAAATCATGTGGAATTATGAAAAGCGCCTGCAATATCCTGTTCATATTAAAACGCCCAACGCAAAAATCGCCAAGGTTATTCTCTCCCAGTATGGGGGCCCTGACGGCGAGATGGGAGCGTCCATGCGCTATCTGTCCCAACGGTTTGCCATGCCGAACCGCATTGCCATGGGAACCTTAAATGATATCGGCACCGAAGAGCTGGGGCATCTGGAAATGGTATCCGCCATCGTCCATCAGCTCACCAGGAATCTGTCTATGGAAGAGATTGAAAAATCCGGCTTTGCCGACTATTATGTAGATCACACCGTAGGGATCTGGCCCCAGGCTGCAGGAGGCATTCCTTTCAACGCCTGCGAGTTCCAGTCCAAAGGGGATCCTATCACCGATCTTTTTGAAGATATGGCCGCCGAACAGAAGGCCCGGACTACTTATGATAATATCCTCCGGCTGGTAGATGATCCGGATGTCCGGGATCCTATCCGTTTCCTCCGGGCAAGGGAGATCGTCCACTTCCAGCGTTTCGGGGAAGTGCTCCGCTCTGTCCAGGAAACTCTGGACTCCAGGAATTTCTATGCTTTTAACCCCAGCTTTGATATGCCTTGTAAAGCAAGCTGCAAAGACTGAGATCCCCAAAAATAATTTTCCGGATTAAGTCCTGCGGCCCGCCGTCAGGCCTACAGGCATAAAAGGTTCCCCGCAGGCTTTTGCGCCCTGAGAAAAAACTCTTCCTGCATACAGGATATCCTGTATGCAGGAAGAGTTTTTAACATCCCTGATGGCGTCCGCAGTTTCCGCCTTCTCCATGATGATGGCCGCAGTTTCCATCTTCTCCGTGATGGTGGCCGCATCCCTGGCCATCCTGGTGATGGTGATGATCACAGGTGGTATCCGGGTCATAGCTGAGGCTTCCCTTTAAGAAAGCTTCTACCTGAAGATCCGCCTCTCCGCTGGCGCCGGGATAAAGACGGATCCCTGCTTCTCCCAGAGCATTTCTGGCGCCGCCGCCGATCCCGCCGCAGATCAGGACCTCCACTCCCCTGTCCTTTAAAAATCCTGCCAGGGCTCCGTGACCGGTGCCGTTGGTATCTGCGATTTCTGTATTTACGATCTTTCCGTCTTCTGTGTCATAGATCTTAAACTGCTCTGTGTGTCCGAAATGCTGATACACCTGTCCGTTTTCATAGGTAACTGCTATCTTCATTTTGCCTGCTCCTCTCCTGCCTATGTCCGTATCCTCCTGTTCCCCTATGGAGTAATTCCCCCCATGGATCCTTAAGGTTGCCGCCTCGGCAAGGAACCGGGCTGTTTTTTTCCTGGCCTCTGTGTACATGGCCTGGACGGTAGCCCGCCCTACTCCCATTTTCCGGGCGCATTCTTCCTGGGTCAGGCCCTGATAGTCAATGAGCCGCAAAGTCTCATATTCCTCAACAGCCATCCGGATCTCGTGGCCGATGCTGCTTCCCTTCTCCGGCATAAATTTTTCGCATATGGGAAGGCTTCTTACTCTTTTGGGTTTATTTGGTCTGGGCATAAGGTTTCCTTTCTATTATTAACATATGCTTATTATAGCATATTATTAGTATATATCAATAATCAGCGATTGGCTTTTTTCAGGATTTCCAGTATATCTTTCTGATGGAGTTCTTTAAATTTCGCCACCGTAAAGGTGTCGTTGCCGGTAGCCCTGGCTGCCATGTCTTCCAGCTCTTCCTCCGGTCTTACCCCGATTTCCAGTTCACCGATAGAAACCGGCATATCCAGGGAGCGGAAATAGTCCACCGTCGCCTGGATCCCCAGCCTCGCCGCCTGCACCGGATCTTCCTCCGGAATGTCCCACACAGTTCTGGCATATTTGGCAAACCGCTCCGGTTCTTCCATATATACATACTCTGCCCAGGCTTCCCAGACGGCGGAAAGGCTGGCTCCGTGGGCCACATCATATTTCGCACTTAATTCATGTCCGATCTTGTGGGGTGCAAAATCCTTCTCTGCGCCAAGACCGGTAATCCCGTTATGGGAAAGGCTGCCGCACCACATCAATTCGCTCATAGCCTGATAATCCCTCTGGTTCTCAAAGGCCTTCCGTCCGTTCCGGATCACCGTCCGCAGCAGTCCCTGGGCGATCTCATCGGTCATCTCATTCCCCTTGCTGTGGGTGAAATACCGGTCCAGGGTGTGCATCATAATATCTACGATCCCGCAGGTCACCTGATATTTTGGAAGGGTATAGGTAAGCTCCGGATCCATGATGGCAAACTTCACTCTGTTAAACTCCGTACTCAGCCCTTTTTTCCTGCCGATCTTTTCATTTGTCAGCACAGCGGAATCGCTCATTTCGCTTCCCGCCGCAGAGATGGTCAGGACCACGCCTACGGGAAGGCTTCTGGTCAAAGGCACTTTTTCTGTCCAGATATCCCAGAGGTCCAGATCCGGGTTTGCCGTTCCGTGGGCAATGCCTTTCGCTGTGTCAATGGCGCTGCCCCCTCCCACCGCCAGGATAAAATCCGCCTGCATATCCAGAGCCTTTTTTACTCCTTCCTCCGCCAGAGAAAGCCTTGGATTTGGCTTCACTCCGCCCAGGCCTTCCCATACAATGTTTTCTTCCTCCAGCTCTTTCTGGATCTTCCCCAGAAGCCCGCTTTTTTTCGCACTTTCTCCTCCATAAACAAGAAGGACCCTGGTGCCTCCCCACTTTTTCACTGCTTTTCCTGTCTTTTCTTCTGCGCCTCTTCCGAATATTACTTCCGTAGGTGCGTAGTATACGAAACTTTCCATGTTCTTCCTCCTTCGCTTTTCAGGCAGCTCCATCTGTTTTTGTACCGGCAGATATTTTCTGCCTTCTCAGGGTATTATAAAACAGATTTTCACGCAATTCCATATATCTGATTATTTTTTGAAATTTTTACAGTATCTTTTTCTGATATGTGATACAATGATTGGAAGAACTATAGGTAGTGTCAAGTAATCTATGAAAAACCGAGCCGAAAAAAAGAGGCTCAAAAGAACCTTGAAAATTGCAGATATTGATACCGAAAAGCTCTCCGAGGGCTTAGGGAGCTGCCCTGAGAACCCGCAAGGGACTAGTCCCTTGACCCATTATCGGGCTCTGCCCGAACCCGTCCTCGCCGGAAGGCAGGAAAAGGGCGCAATTGCCCCCTTTTCTGCTGAGAGGATGCTCCGTGAGCCTTATGTCAATAGACTTTTGCGGCATATCCTCACAGACGGCTGTGCCGCCTGCTCCGGTATTCCACGGTTCTATTGACAACAGCTCCGCTCCGAACCAGCAGTTCCGGTTTTCTGCATGTTCAGGATGGTCTGCTGGCCAAGGAAGATAAGGAGCTGCCATTTGCCTGGCATGTTGTCGGCACCTTGGAGCATCTCCACTTTGTTAAGAACTTTATAATGATTGTGTTTGTGTGGGCGCAGGAAGTTATAGTAGGCGACCCAGAGAGCCAGATCATAGTTGGCACCTTCGATGTTGTCAAAGCCGTTTGTTTTCCGGTAAGAAGCCTTATATGTCCGGTTCAGCCGTTCCACGATCTGTTTGAACGGACGGTGTTCTTTCGACACAGCATCGTCGTTGGTAAGTCCAATCACCTGTGTGATCTGGAAGGTAAAGTCTTTGCCAAACTTTTTTGCGAATTCCATGGCGGCAAGCGGATAGGCGCTGTAGCCATCGGCGATGAATTTGAAGTTTTCAGGGAGTTTCTTAAGCCCCTGGAAGGCCATGCGCATGGAAAGGATACAGGGCCCAACCCCACGGTTATCGGACACCTGATAACCAATGATGGAACGACAGGCAGCGTTCATGATAAGCCAGACGTAGGTTTTGATGCCACGGACTTTGATGTAGGTTTCATCGGCCACAAAGGCTTCCCCTTTGCGATAAGGGTACTGATCGACAAAGGGTTTGATGCAGACGGCAGCGGTCTTACAGTAGTTGGCGATCTGCTGGTGGGAGATCTGAATATTATAAAGATCTTTGAGGGCCTGGCTGGTTTTGCGCAGTGACAGGCCAAGGTTGATATGCAGCGTCAGACACAGAGACATAACGTGGGCGTTATGCTTACTGAATTTCAGGGAAGAAGCGTTCTTAGGAAGGGTGCTTACATCCATGCGGAAAAAATCTATCGTGAACTGACGGTAAATATAGTGAAGCTTATATTTATTTTTTCCGTAGCTTTCTTCCAGATCGGTCTTGTCCACTTTCTTAAGGTTGTGGAGATAGTAGGGGCATTTTGGGTTGACACACTTGTGAAGGATGAAATGCTTCCGTTCTTTTTTCGCCACGAGAGCCTTGCCACAGTGAGGGCACCGCAGGGTGAATTGCTTGCTGAAGCG
>CALWSM010000003.1 GCA_944384185.1 uncultured Blautia sp.
CGGAGTCTCTCGATCTGTGCGCTCTCCTCCTCCGGGGACAAAGGCGCCGGCAGCACCTCCGCTCCCCCGATATAATGGAGTTCATTCCCTGCCGAGAGCAAAAACCCTGTAAATCTCGAAAACTGAAATCCTTTTTTCATACAAACATCCATATTCACAAAACTCCTCCTTAACTAACTGTCCAGAATCTTGGGACTGATGATCATCTCAAATTTTTTGTAAGGAGACAGAGGAGCCGCCGAAAGCCCTATGGCCGCCTGGGGAATCCTGATTCTTCTCCCCTCCCGGCAGATCGTCAGCCGCTCTGCAGTTACCACAGGAAGGAGTCCCCTCTCACAGCCCAGAGCTGTGTAAAAGACAAATCTGGGATTCAGCTCTCCCAGCTCCTCCCCCGGGGTACACTCCAGGCTGCAGAAGCCTTCCAGGGCCTTCCTCTGTTTTTTCTCCAGCATACCGGTAAATCTGTCCATTTCCATGACGCATACCGGTTTTCCGGTATTGCTGTCAACCAGACAGTTCCCTGTATCCAGCAGTCCTTTTAATTCTATTTTCTGTCCTCCGTTTTCCAGGATCACCCGGCATACGGAAACAGCTTTTCCTTTTAAGTATTTAAAGAGTCTTATGCCTGTGTCTAAAATCAAATAAGCGGTAAATGTGATCGTAAAAAAAATCAGGATTCCTTTTCCTGCCCTCAGAGGCAGCGCATATAGCAGGCCTCCCATCAGAAAAGAAACGCCCAGGCAGGTCAGAAAGCCGGTGAGCAGTTCTTTTCCCCTCTTCAGGCCGCAGCCCAGCCGGACCATGGCAAAGGCGTCCCCAAAGAAAAAAATCAGCAGGTTTCCTGTATGGATCTCTTTTGCAGTCCAGAAAAACAGGGAGATCAGAGCGGCTCCCGCCAGCGCTCCCCTTAAGGCTCTCCAGGGTCTGGCAGTCCCCTGGAGGATCCGGTTTGTCAGGCAGAGAACCAGGAAATCCATAAAAAGATTTACTACGAAAAACACATCTATGTAAAATTCGTAGTACACAAAACACCCCCTAAACCTCTACATGACTCTCTTACTTATCTGGAATAAGCAATGTCCATTATAGAGGTCAGGGGGTGCTGATTTTGTCAAAACCGCTTGGCTGGATCTAAAATCTTTTCGACAGCCTGGTCCCTGTTATGCCGTCTTATGTCACCTGTTTTATGTCAAGATAATATCTCATGGATATTTTCAAGTATGCTGCGCATGTTTGCCGCTGCCGCCTGCCCCGGCGCAGAGGCGTTTCTTCCTGCCGCAAAGGTCAGGGCAGAGCCTGTGAACTCTCCGCAGATCCTGCTTAAAAAGCCGGTTTCTCCCATAGACATGGTGATCAGGGGCCGGTCATATTTTCCGGAAGCTTCTTTCGTAGTATCCAGCAGCGTCAGAAGATCTGCAAAAGACCTGGGCATTACAGCAATCTTCAGGATATCGCTGCTGCTGTTATACATCTCCTCCAGGATCTCCAGCATCTCTTCTTTCGGAGGAGTTCCTTCAAAATGATGATTGGAAGCCACCACCCTGACTCCCTTTTCCTGAAGCCGGCCTACCAGCTCTCCGGAAGCCTCCTGTCCGAAGAAAATCTCCACGTCCGCCAGGTCGATCCGGCCGGTATCTGCCGCTCTGCATAGGAGCTTTACATAATTCTCGAAAGAAATTTCCTTACTGCCTCCCTCTCCGGCTGTACGGAAGGTAAAAAGAAGAGGAATCTGTCCCAGTTTGTCGGTTATTGTCTCCAACATTTCCAGAACTTTTTCTTCCTGATCCCCCTCTTCATAACAATCTGCCCTCCATTCCGCCAGATCCGGCCGCTGCTTCAGGATCTCCTCTATATCCAGAAGGATCTCCTCCCGGTTCTTCCCTGTAATAGGAATACAGATCTTCGGGATTCCCTTCCCGATCTCTGTATCTTTGATCTTCACTGTTGTCATATGCACTTTCCTTTCTCCCCGGCTGATTTCCTTGACAGCGGAGACATATCATTCTAAACTAATAAACAGGTTCATGAGAACTCTGTACACTATAGGATCAGGAGGTATTTCACATGTCTGAAATCACAGGTACCACAAAGCTGGCCTGTCTTCTTGGCAGCCCGGTGTCCCACAGCATCTCCCCTCTGATACATAACTTCAGCTTCCAGTATCTGGGGATCGACTGCACCTATCTTGCCTTTGACATAAACGAGCAAACTCTGAAAGAAGCCCTGGAAGGTCTGAGGGCCCTCCATGTCCTGGGCTTTAACCTTACCATGCCCAACAAAAATAAAATCCTGGAGTATCTGGACGGCCTTTCCGAAGCCGCCCGGCTCATCGGCGCCGTCAATACCGTGGAAAACCGGGAAGGCCGTCTCATCGGCCACAACACGGACGGGCTGGGATTCATGCAGTCTGTCAGAGAACAGGGGATCCGGATAGAAGGCCGAACCATGACCCTTATGGGGATCGGCGGGGCTGCCACTGCCATCTGCGCCCAGGCGGCCCTGGACGGAGTAAAGAAGATCCATATTTTCGCCAGAAGTACCAGCCCTCATCTTCCCCGTATCCGGCAGCTGGCCGCAGCCCTGGAAGGAAAAACCTCCTGCGCCGTTCTTCTTCATGACACCCGGGACCTGGCTGCTTTGAAAGCTGCTATGGAAGAAAGCCGGCTGTTCGTCAACGCCACTTCCGTGGGAATGGCTCCCCACACAGAAGGCTGTATCCTTCCGGATCCTTCTTTCCTTTATCCGGAGCTGGCCGTAGCGGATATCATCTATTCTCCCTGGGAGACAAAGCTTCTGTCCATGGCCAGAGAGGCCGGCTGTACTGCCTTCAACGGCTTCTCCATGCTTCTGTGGCAGGGCGCCGAGGCCTTTAAGATCTGGACCGGCGAAGAAATGCCTATGGCCTCTTTAAAGGAATATCTCCGGCAGAAAAAACTCCTTCCCTGATCCTGCTCCATATACAGCTTTTCTCCGGAACGCCTCGATATCCTTCCTATCAGCCGCAGTTTCCTGCGTCGCCCCGAAGGATATCGATCCCATGTTCCAGAGCGCCGATCACAAATTCCAGGCACTCCCGTACAGCTTTGGGACTTCCGGGAAGATTTACGATCAGAGTCCTGTTCCGGATGCCTGCCGCCTGGCGGCTCAGCATTCCCCGCTTTGTCACCTGCATGCTGCAGGCTCTCATAGCCTCCGGGATCCCCGGCACCATACGCTGGCAGATATCCTGAGTCGCTTCCGGAGTAAAATCCCGGGGAGAAAATCCGGTCCCTCCTGTCGTCAGGATCAGATCCGCCAGATCCTCATCTGCGATCCTGGCCATCTCCCCCGCCAGAAGTTCTCTCTCATCGGGAAGGAGATTCCGGTATACGACCTGATAGCCTTCCCTTTCTAAGATCTCACAGATCACCTGTCCGCTGATATCCTCCCGCTCTCCTCTGTATCCACTGTCGCTGGCTGTGAGTACTGCCGCTCTTCTCATGTATATCCTCTCCTTTCCAACTGAAATCTCCCGGCTGTGTTTCCTGTATCTAGAACTTAAAATGCCCGCTTTTTCCTCCCACCTTCTCCACTAAGTGGATATCTGTGATCTCCATTCTCTTATCTATGGCCTTGCACATATCGTAAACGGTCAGCAGGGCTGTGGTGACTCCCGTAAGAGCCTCCATCTCCACCCCGGTTTTTCCCTGGCACTGGACAGTACAGTATGCTGTGATCCTGTTTTCTTCAGGAAAAAGCTGAAAATCCACGGAACATTTATCCAGAAGAAGGGTATGGCACAAAGGGATCAGATGAGGCGTCTGCTTTACCCCCATAATGCCGGCAGTCCGTGCGATCCCCAGCACGTCGCCTTTCGGCACATGCTTCTCCCTGACTGCTTCCATGATCTCCCGGCTTACCAGGATACTGCCTTTTGCAACGGCCCTCCTGCCGGTAACTTCTTTTCCGGAAACGTCTACCATCCTGGCGTTCCCCTGTTCATCAAAATGGGTAAATCCCTGTTCCATAAAGGATTCCTCTCTTTCTGTAAAATTACAAAAGGCTGCCGCATAAACTGCGGCAGCCCTGATCTCTTACAACCTTATCTTCTGTTTTTCAGGAAATCCGGAATCTGAATATCCTTCTGCTGCACAGTGCTCTTAAACTGTGGCTGCTGGAAGGTCGGCTGATGGAAAGTTGGTATCTGGTAAGACTGCTGGGGCTGCTCCTGCTGCGCCTGAGCTTTAGCTCCTCTTTCAGATTTTCCAGACTTCTTATCTCTGGATACGCTGGCCTTTCTTGCGGTCTCGTCATCCAGACCCGTAGCGATGACCGTGATACGTACATAGTCTGCTTCTTTATCATCATAGAGGGCACCAAAGATGATATTGGTATCCTCTCCTGTAAGATTCTGAACATAGCTTGCTGCGTCGTTTGCATCCATAAGGGAAATATCTCCGGATACATTGACGATCACATGAGATGCGCCCTCGATGGTTGTCTCCAGCAGCGGGCTGGATACCGCCTGCTGTACAGCCTCCATAGCCTTGTCGTCTCCCTTTCCTTCTCCGATACCGATATGGGCGATACCTTTGTCGATCATAACCGTCTGAACATCGGCAAAGTCCAGGTTGATCAGCGCCGGCAGATTGATCAGGTCTGTGATGCCCTGAACAGCCTGCTGCAGGACTTCGTCGGCTTTCTTCAGCGCCTCCGGCATAGATGTACGGCGGTCTACGATCTCAAGCAGACGGTCATTTGGGATAATGATCAGTGTGTCTACATTTTCTTTTAATTTTTCGATTCCCGCAAGGGCATTGCTCATACGGGTCTTAGCTTCAAAACGGAAAGGTTTGGTCACAACGCCTACTGTCAGGATCCCCATCTCCTTGGCAACTCCCGCAACTACAGGAGCGGCTCCTGTACCGGTACCGCCGCCCATACCGCAGGTAACAAATACCATATCGGCTCCCTGGATGGCCTGTTTGATCTCCTCAATGCTCTCTTCCGCAGCTTTTTCGCCGATCTCCGGCTTCGCTCCGGCTCCTAACCCTTTTGTCAGTTTCTCGCCGATCTGGATGATCGTAGGTGCTTTACACAGGGTAAGCGCCTGCTTATCTGTATTGACTCCTATAAACTCAACGCCGCCTATGGTCTCTTCCACCATCCTGTTTACTGCGTTATTGCCTGCTCCGCCTACGCCGATAACAATAATTTTTGCAGATGATTCAGCTTCATTTGTCATAATCTCTAACACGGTATTTCCTCCTTTAGCTCCCTTGTATGGTCTGGATAACCATCCGCACATAACGGAATGGTTCCCACATTTTCTTCTTATTCTATGTTCCGGCAAAGCCGGTATGTATCAGTCTATCCTTTTAGCAGGTTATTACATATAGGTATATAATATCTGTTTTTCTAAAATTAATCAACCGCAAATTTCAGATTTTATAAAAAAATTATCCTCTCCGGCATTTCCTGTCACGGATCCTCGCTTCTGGTATCGGCAGAATCTGAACCGTCGCTGTACTCCAGCTGATCCTCCCCGGTATCTTCTCCGGCGGTTTCTACCGTACTGCTCTCTTCCGTATCCGCTCCTTCCGTTTCCTGAGTTGCATTATCAAATACGACTGCTTCTGAATCCTCCGTGGTATTCTCCAGATGAAGGATTCCCGACATGCCTGTCAGCTCCGGCAGGATCCCCACCAGACGGTTGATCTTCTCGTCCATGTTCTCATCGTTTCCCAGACGCACTTCAATGTTGCCATAATACATCACCAGCTGGTTCAGATCGTTAAAAGCCAGCCTGTCCGGTTTATTTTCCATCTTCTCCAGCATTTTTCCCACACTGAGGATCGTATTCAGTTTCGTGGTATTGATCCCTGAAAGTCTTTCTCCCTGGACAGCTTCCTTCACATCGATACCCTCGATCTTAGGAACGTTCTCCAAAGGCTCTTCTGTAATGATCTGTACGATACCCTGCCGGTCAAAATTTACGCATTGTCCCTGAAATTCGATATAACCGATCATCTGTTTTTCTTTCACCTGAAGAAGCAGGGTATTCCGGTTAATTCTGGAAATCGTGATACTGTCGATCATTGCCTCATCTTTTGTACTTTTCTCCGTATCAATAAATCCGGCCAGGATAGAATTCTTAGCCATCGGCACATCCAGGACCATATTCTTTATCTGGTCGTCGGAATAAAAGCCATTCCCCTCCACCTGTATGCCGGTGACCTGAAATCCCAGAAAAAGTACCAGAACAAAAATCAAAAGACTCCCTGCTACGGCTTCTATGATGATCCTGTACAGTTTTCTTCTGCTCATAAAGCGTCTCCCCTAATCTTTCTGCGTTCTTGCTCCGAGAGCATTCAAATCTCTGGAAATATCCTCATATCCTCTCTCTATAAATTCCCGGTTTTCCACACAGGTCTCTCCTTCCGCACCCAGTCCGGCTACCACCAAAGCGGCCCCTCCCCGAAGCTCCCTGGCGCTTACCAAAGCGCCCCGAAGGCTGCCGCCCCGGATCCTGGCCACACGGCCGTCAAGAGCGATCCGGGCTCCCATCTTCTGAAGCTCAGGCACCGCTTTAAACCGGTCCTCAAATATATTCTCTTTTATCCGGCTTTCTCCCCGGGCACAGGTCAGCACCGCCAAAAATATCGACTGCAGATCTGTGGGAAACCCGGGATAAATCCCGGTCTCCAGCCATCCCAGCGAACCGGAAGCCCTCTGGCTGCATAGAAATAGTTTACCACTCTTATACCGGTATTGTCCACCTATTTTCTCATAGGCTTTCAGAAGAGCCCTCATTTCCCCTACCGGCGGGTCCAGAAGGATCCCTTTCCCCCTGGTGATGGCGCTGGCGCATACATAGGTTCCTGCGGCGATCCTGTCTGCAGGGACATGAAATACCGTATCGCAAAGGCCGGACACGCCCCGGATCTCCAGGCAGGAGGTGCCGATCCCCCGGATCTGTCCTCCCGCCTGATTCAGGAAACGGCAGAGCCAGCTCACCTCCGGCTCTCTGGAGCATCCCCGGATCACGGTAGTTCCCCGGGCGCATACTGCTCCAAGCACTGCGTTCTGGGTAGCTCCTACACTGGACCTGGGAAAAATAATCTCTCCGCCCCTGAGTTCCCTGGCCCTGGCGTAAAGGCAGCCCTCTTCTTCCCGGAATTCTGCTCCAAGAGTTCTCAGGGCATCCAGATGAAGGTCTATCGGCCTTGCGCCTATGACACAGCCCCCCGGGAAGGGCAGTACCCCTTCTCCCCATCTCCCCAGAAGGCTTCCCAGAAGAACAATGGAAGACCTCATTTTCTCTCCCAGGTCTTTATCTGCCGCACAGCTTTGAAGCTCTCTGGCACAGATGACCAGTGTATCTTCCTGCCAGCAGGTTTTGGCCCCCAGCCCCTGAAGGATCTTCTCCATCCGGAAGACGTCTGCGATCCTGGGGCAGCCTTTCAATACAGTGGTCCCTCTATTTAAAAGAGCGGCCGCCATAATTGGCAGTGCCGCATTCTTTGAGCCCTGTATCCTCACTTCTCCATCTAACGGAATACCCCCTGTGATCCTGATCCTGCCCAAGCCATCCACTCCCGCATCGTTTACCAAAATTCTATCTGCAATTATTCTATGCAGCCCTTCCCCTTTTGGTGATTCTTCTGCCTTTATCCCTTTATCTGGCGGCTCACTGACAGAGCCAGCCCCATTTCCCCCAGAAGGAACAGCACCGATGTTCCGCCATAGCTGATAAAGGGCAGGGTGATCCCTGTATTGGGAATGGTATTGGTCACAACGGCAATATTCAGGATCACCTGGAGCGCCATATGGGCCATGATCCCTGCTGCGATCAGGCTTCCGCAAAGATCCGGAGCATGGGTGGCCATAACCATCAGCCGCCAGATCAGAAATCCGAAGATCAGGATCACCAGGCAGGCGCCGGTAAGTCCTGTCTCCTCACAGATGATAGAAAAGATCATATCATTTTGTGCCTCCGGCACAAATCCCAGCTTCTGCAGGCTACTCCCCAGGCCCTTTCCAAAGATCCCGCCGCTTCCGATGGCGTACAGCCCCTGAATGGTCTGAAATCCTTTTTCATAAGCCTCCGGATCCCGCCAGATCGCCAGCCGCTCCAGACGATAGCTGGCCGTTCCGAGAAACAGGGCAAGGAATAGGATCCCTGCCCCGCCGATACCTACAAAAGGCAGATATCTGGGATTGGATACAAAGATCAGGATCACCCCGATCCCCAGAATGATCACCGCCGTGCTGAGATTATTGGTCCCCACCAGTCCCACCACCGGAAGAAGAAGGAGCATCCGCCCCGCCATAGGAAGAAGCCCTCGGTTTTCTTCCTTCCCCCGTATGATCACCCAGGCCAGCAGAAGGATCACCGCCGCCTTGGAAAATTCCGAAGGCTGAAAAGATAACGGCCCCAGAGAAAGCCATCTCTTAGAGCCGTTATATTCCTCTCCGAAAAGCAGCACCGCCAAAGACAGCGCCAGAGAAATCCCGTAGAAAAAAGGCGCCATTTTCACCAGAAAATGATAATCCATAAAAGAAACCAGATACATTCCCATCAGTCCCAGGGAAGTGGCAAATAATTGTTTTTTGAAATAATAGGCAGGATCATGAAATTTCACCCTGCCGTTATAGGCGCTGGTGCTGTAGAGAAAGATCAGCCCCAGGGCAACCAGAAGCAGCACCAGAAATATGAGAAAGCTGTCTGCCCCTCTCTCCTTTTTCTTCCCGCCGGCCAAGCATCTCCCGCCTTTTTGTATCGGTTTCTACTAATTATATGGCGCTCCTGCCTTTCTTATGTCAGTTTTCTTTTTTCTTCATATTTCGGACATATTCTTTAAATTTATCTCCCCGCTGTTCATAGTTGTCAAACTGTCCCCAGCTTGCGCAGGCAGGGGAGAGAAGAACCGCATCCCCCTTCCTGGCTTTTTCAGCGCAGATCTTTACCGCTTCTTCCAGGTCCTCAGCCAGGATCGTGTCATAAAATCCACATTCATGAGCAGCCTTCTCAATTTTCTCTCTTGTCTGGCCGATAAGGACCAGATATCTTACTTTGCCGTCAAAAGCCCGGATCCACTCCTCGTAGGAGGACTCTTTGTCATATCCTCCGCCAATAAGCAGCGTAGGACGTTTCATGGCCTGTATTCCCTTAATCGCCGCATCCGGATTGGTACCCTTGGAATCATTGTAATAAGCCACGCCGTCAATCTCTTCCACAAATTCGATCCTGTGAGGTACTGCCCGGAACTCCATCGCTGTCCTCCGGATGACCTCCACCGGCACGCCGGCGCACCAGGCCATGGCCGCTGCAGCCATAACATTCTCATAGTTATGTTTTCCCAGAAGATAGAGTTCATCGGTCTTTACGATCTCCAGTTCTTCCTCTCCGGTCCGCAGAAGGATCCTGTCTCCCTCCAGGAAGATCCCCCGGCCAAGTCTTCTCTCACTGGAGAAAAAGACTGTTGTGGCAGGACACGCATCTCCAAATCTGCGGAGCACCGGATCCTCATAGTTCAGGATACAGAAATCCTCCTTGGTCTGATTTGCAGTGATCAGCTCTTTTACCCGGATGTATTCTTCCATGGTGTGATGACGGTTCAGATGATCCTCGGTAATATTTAAAATAGCGGATACCTTCGGTGCAAAGCTTTCGATCGTCTCTAACTGAAAGCTGCTGATCTCAGCCACCACGTAGCTGTCTTCCTGTGTATCCAGAGCAGCGCCGGTATAAGCGTTTCCGATATTTCCCACTACAAAGACGGAATCGCTGTACGCCTTCATGATCTCTCCTAAAAGAGCGGTAGTGGTGGTCTTTCCATTGGTCCCCGTGATAGCCAGGACTTTGCCCTTACCCATCTGATAGGCCAGTTCCACTTCTCCCCAGATCCTTACGCCTTTCTCTTTCAGCCGCAGCACCGGAGGAATATCCTGGGGAACTCCCGGGCTCATCACTGCAAGGTCCAGGCTTTCGATCACATCATCCGGAAGTTCACCCAGAAGGATCTGAGCGCTGCACCCTTCCGGCAGCTTCCTGCGGATATCCTCTTCTTCCAGATTTTCATTCCCATCGTATAAAAGGATCCGGGCGCCCACCTGATCCAGAAGCTTCACTGCGCCCATACCGCTGATCCCCGAACCGAAAACCAAAACCTTTTTTCCACGTAAATCTTCTCTGTTTAAATTCATGATACTTTCTCCTCTTCTGTCTATATCCCCATAAGGGCGATCAGACATAAAATAGCAGTGATCACAGTAAATACTGCCACAATTCTTGTCTCGGACCACCCGCATAATTCAAAATGATGGTGGATCGGCGCCATCTTAAAAAATCTCTTTCCATGGGTAGCCTTAAAATAGGTCACCTGGATCATAACAGACAGGACTTCCACCAGATAAACCAGTCCTACGATCAGTATGAACAAAGGCATCTGAAGCATATAAGCGGTACCCGCCACAAATCCTCCAAGAGCCAGAGAACCTGTATCTCCCATAAAAATTTTCGCCGGATATACGTTAAACAGCAAAAAGCCCATTAAAGCTCCCACCACTGCGCAGGTGATAGGTTCGATCCCGCTGTTTGTCCCAATAGCCACTACGGAAAAGAAGGTAGCCACCATAATGGTCACAGAGGAGGCCAGGCCGTCCAGACCGTCGGTAAAGTTTACTCCGTTGACTGTGCCGATGACTGCAATAAACAGTATGGGAACCGCCAGGATCCCCAGATTCAGTTCATATCCCGGGAGGAAGGGGATCTTCATACCCAGAGAAACATCGGTAAAGTTTACCAGATAAAAAGCAAAGACTGCCGTCACCAGGATCTGACAGGCCATTTTCTGCCCCGGCATTAATCCGTCGGAACGTTTCAGGACTACCTTCAGATAATCATCCAGGAAACCGATGACCCCGAATCCCAGGGTCAGGAAAAGTACAGGGATGATCTTGGGATAGTCCTTCACAAAGAAAATAGAAGTGACCACTGTAGAAAGCAGGAAGATCACGCCGCCCATGGTAGGCGTCCCTGCTTTCTTCAGGTGAGACTGGACCCCTTCTGTCCGCTCTGTCTGGCCCATCTTTAACTTTCTCAGATAAGGAATGATGATAGGGCCTAAGATTATGCTGATAACAAATGCCAGCAATACCGGTAAAACCATTTTTAAATCTGCCATAGTACACCTCATTTATATGTATTTTTGCTCTTCCCAGTATAATGCTTTTTCTCCTGATTTTCAAGACTGGCTTGTGCAAGTCAGCCTTCAATACCCATATAAGGCAGAATATTCTCGTAGATATCTTTCAGCACCGGAGCTGCGATAGTTCCCCCGTAATACACCCCCTGGGGATCATAGATCACCACCATCCCCAGGATCTGGGGATTTTCCGCCGGGGTAAATCCCAGGAAAGAAGAAATATACCGGTTCTCGCTTCTTGGCAGAGTCTGGGAAGTGGCAGTCTTTCCCCCTATGGTCCTGCCCTCTATGGCGGCATTTTTCCCGGAGCCCTCCGCTACCACTTTTTCCAGGATATAGCGCACTTCCTCCGATACCTGGGAAGACACGATCCCCTCTCTGGACTTGTATTCCAGTTCTTCTACAAGATTTCCCTGAGAGTCGGTGACCCGCACTCCGAAATGGGGCGTCACCCTTTTCCCTCCATTCACAATGGAACTCACGGCAGTTGCAAGCTGTATGGGAGTGATCTGGAAGGACTGGCCGAAAGAAATGGTAGCCAGTTCCACCTGGCCGATATCTTCCTTTTTATGCATGATCGTCCCCGCTTCTCCCGGCAGATCGATGCCGGTTTTTTCCATAAGGCCGAATTTCCGGAAATAATCATAATAAGTCTCAGCTCCCAGCCGGAGCCCCACCTCGATAAATACCGGATTGCAGGAATTCATAGCTCCCTGAACAAAATTTTCCGCCCCATGTCCCGTTCTTTTATGGCAGTGGATCCTTCTGTCTTCCACGATCTTATACCCGGGGCACTGAAACTGGTCATCCAGATCCACCACCCCCTGGGACAGCCCGGCCGCCATGGTAATGATCTTAAAAGTCGAACCCGGCTCATAGGTGTCGTTGATCGTAGGATTTCTCCACATCTGATTGCAGGCGTCCTGGTATTCTTCCTCTGTCATCCGGGAGGTATCTGCATCTGTAAGCAAAGTAAAGGGGTCATTCAGATCATACTCCGGTACATTTACATTAGCGTAAATCTCTCCGTTCTGGGGATTCATAAGAAGAATGGAAACCCCCTGGGCCTCTTTTTCCTCCATGACCTTCCGGGCCGCCTGCTGGGCATACATCTGGATATTCTTATCCAGGCTGATCTGAAGGTCATAGCCTTCCACCGGCTCTATCCGGCTTTCCCCAAGAGCGGAAAGCTCTACGCCCCTGGCGTCTGTTGTCGTCAGGATCTTGCCGTTTATCCCTCTCAGGACTTCTTCGTACATCACTTCCAATCCCACGATCCCCTGATTATCTCCTCCAGTAAATCCCAGGACTTTAGAAGCCAGTTCATCATAAGGATAAGTCCGTTTATAGTCCTCATCGATCTTAACTCCATCCAGCCCATAGCTGCGGATCCTGTCTCCCACTGCTTTTTCTACGTTGGTCTTTACCCGTTCTATAGAAGAAACCGTTTCTACCCTTTTTCTGGCAGTCTCTTCTGAGAGGCCCAGCTCCTTCACCAGCATGGCCTTGACTTTTTCCGGTTCTGTGATCTGGCTGTGTATCACGGAAATGGTACACACCGGCTTATTATCCGCCAGCACCTCTCCATTACAGTCCAGGATCCTTCCTCTTGCCGCTTTAATCTCTCTTTCTCTTTCGTGAAGCTCCCTGGCTTTCTGGGAATAGTACTCTGACCGGACCGCCATCAGATAAAACATTCTTCCCATAAGGCCCAGAAGCAGCGCTGCAAAAACCAAAAAGACGATTACCGTTTTCTTTTTGTGGTAAGTTCTGTTTTTCTTCATGGCCCGGCTCCGTTCCTGCCCTCTATCCCTGCTATTATATGCAGTTTTCCGAAAAAAATATGAAAGGCAGGAAGATCCTGGCAATTTCTGCCTCAGATCTTCCTGCCTTATTTTCATTCCTCAGCGTTATCCTCGCTGTCTTCGTTATCGTCCCCGTCTTCTTCCCTGTCCTGTGTATTTTCTTCCTGTCCAAAATCCTCCAGTTCTTCTGTATCGTAGACATCCTCCTGATAGGAAGGATCATCTTCGTCGATTCCTGCCTCTTCGTTGGTGATACCGTCAGAATATTCATCGTTCAGTTCTGTGTCCTGAGGATCTCCATCCCCATACCCCTGGTCAATAACCGTACCGTAAGGATTGGATACTCCGTCTTCAATAATATCTGTCAGTTTCGGGACTCCATAGAAGCCCTGCCACAAAACGGTGGATTCTGTCGTCTCCTCATCCTGAGATATATTCATATAAGGCAGCACTTCTGACAAAATAGCCTGCGCCAGATACTGAGCGTAAGTACTGGACGCCTGACTCTCTACATTGGGCGTATCCACAACTGCATAGATCAGCACCTGGGGATCGTCCAGAGGTGCAAATCCAATAAAAGATACCAGGTAATTATCTTTTGTTTCATCCGCCAGTTTCTCGGCAGTTCCTGTTTTTCCGCCCATGGAATATCCCCGGACTTTAGCCGAACGGCTGGTACCGCTCTCCACACTCATCCCCATATATTCCCGGATATCTGCAGATACTTCTTCCGATACCGTTTCTTTCAGCACAGTAGGCGTAATACTCTGAAGGACCTTTCCGTCCTGATCTGTGACCTCCTTTACCAGATGAGGCTGATAATAGGTGCCTCCGTTTATGACTGCAGCCATGGCTGCAATCTCCTGTATCATGGTACAGGTAAAGCCCTGACCGAAAGCAGAGGTGGATAATTCCATCTCATACATATTTTCCTCAGAGAACAAAATACCGGTACCTTCTCCCGGAAGATCAATGCCGGTCCTTGTGCCAAAGTTGAATTTGCTCTGATACTTAAGAAATTCGGCAGTTCCCATTTTCCTTCCGATAGCCATCATGCCGTCGTTACAGGAATTCTGGATGACCTCCCCCAGACTTTCCATGCCATGGGCGTTAGGCCAAACAGCGCATCTTACGTAATCTTCTCCGATCTGCTGTCCTCCGTCGCAGTAAAATTCATCATCTTCTGTAACCGCCCCGGATTCCAATGCGCTGGCAACTACAATAGGCTTTATAACAGATCCCGGCTCATAGTCGTCGCTGATACAGAAATTCCGCCACATGTCAAAAAGGGCTTCTCTTATCTCTTCATCATCCATCTCCTGGATCTTTTCTTCTGTATAAATGCCGGAGAGCTCTCTGGGATCATTCAGGTCATAGCTGCCGGAGCTTCCCATAGCCAGGATTTCTCCTGTATTAGGATCTTCCACAACAACGCCGATATTTTCCGCTCCTTTTTTCTGCTCTCCCTCCACATTATTCGGGCCGGCAGAGAGAGCGGTATTGAAGGCCTCTATATATTTTTCCACGATCCCCTGGATCGTTGCGTCCAAAGTGGTAGTAAGATTCTTTCCGTCTACCGCCTCCACAATAGTCTGAGCCTGATCTGTATCATCGCTTAAATAGCCGAATTTCCGGCCGTTGGTGCCATTAAGGGTATTGTTATAATAGCCTTCCAGACCCCAGTCCGCAGTATTTCCCGCATCGGTAAATCCGATCACATCGCAGGCCAGGCTTTCCAGGGGATAGATCCTTTTATAGTCGTCTTCAAAATAAATTCCCTGGACGTTGCTTCTTCTCTCTCGTTCCTCCTTGGACAGCGCCTTCCTCTCTTCTTCATCATCGGGAAGTACATTTGCTTCCTGAAAAGCGTTTTTATCATCCATGGAAACTTCCTTCTCCAGGATCTGATACTGACTGGAGCTGGTTTCTTCATTATCCAGAAGCCCCTCTATCGTATCCCTGTCAATACTAAAATATTCTTCCAAGGCTGCGATCGTAGGTTCCCGGTAATCTTCATCGTAGTTTACCGCCTTACAGTCCAGGATCAGGTTGTATACCTTTACACTGTTGGCCAATACCGTACCGTTCCGGTCTGTGATCGTTCCCCGGCGGAACGGTATGGTAGTATTGGTATACTGCTGCTGAGACTGGGAAAGCACCTGCTGGGCATAGCGGTTTCCCTCTTTTGCATTGATCACTGTGATCCCTGTCAGTAAACCGGCGAAAGCCAGCAGAGTTACAGCAAATACTCCCGCCAGCTTTCGTTTCATTTTCTTTGTTAATTTTCTTTTTTTTGATTCCTGTTTATCCAATCTTTCACCTGCTTAGTTTTCTGGAACATCCTGATACTGTCTTACGTAGCTGTTATTTCCCGGTGTATAGTACCGGATCTGCTCTTCCGCTGCATACTGCATACCCAGTTCATTAATAGCCTTATCCCGGATCTCATCCAGATCCACACTGGTAAGCACTTCACTGTAATATGCGTCGTTATCTTCCTTCAATTGATTTAATTCCAGTTCTCTGGAAGCCGCCACGCCTCTCTGCGCAGTCACCTGGGCAGTTAATTTGATATAGTGAACGCAGGCCGCAGTGGCCAGAGCGCATACCAGACTGAGGAAAACAATATATCCCCTGCTGATATTAGTACTTTTTGCCCGATTTCTTTCCGCCCGTCTGCTCAGTTTCTTCTTCGGCTGTTCAGGTACCTCTTCCAAACGCCGTACCGCATTGCCATCTTCATAGTAACCGGTATAAATCCTCTTTCTTCTATTGTCATATTTGTTTCGGTTCCTTGTGCCTGTCATGAAACTCTCCCTTTCGGACGTTCTGCCCTTACTCTTTTACCCGCTCAAATACCCGCAGCTTTGCACTTTTGGACCGGCTGTTGCTTGCCAATTCACTATCACTGGGAAGGATCGGTTTTCTGGTGATCACTTTCCCTTTCGATTTTTTCCCGCATACGCATACAGGAAAATCCGGCGGACAGGTACATGGATTTTCATTTCTCCGGAAAATCGTCTTTACGATCCTATCTTCCAGAGAATGAAATGTAATAATACAGATCCTTCCGCCGTCATTTAAAAGGTCGATCATATCATCCAGGCTGTCTCTGAGAACATCCAGTTCCTGATTCAGTTCAATCCGGATGGCCTGGAAGGTCCGTTTTGCCGGATGGCCTCCCACAGCCCTCATTTTCATAGGAATGGCGTGTTTGATGATCTCCCCCAGCTCTCCGGTGGTCTCTATAGCTTTTTCCTGTCTTGCAAGACAGATATGCTTTGCGATATTTTTTGCGAATTTATCTTCCCCGTAATCCCGGATAATGCGATACAGCTCTTTTTCACTGTAGGTATTCACAATATCCCTGGCTGTCCGGGGATTTCTCTGATCCATACGCATGTCAAGAGGGACATCTTCCCTGTACGTAAAGCCTCTCTCCTTGTTGTCCAACTGATAGGAAGATACCCCCAGATCTAAAATAATCCCATCTACTGATGTGATCCCAATCTTCTGTAATTCTTTTTTCATATTGCAATAATTGCTGCGGATGATCGTGACTTTCTCCCCAAAATCCTTCAGTCTCTCACCCGCAGCTTTTATTGCAGCTTCATCCTGGTCTATACCTATTAATCTCCCCTTGGCAGATAACTGCTGACATACCGCATAGGAATGTCCGCCGCCTCCCAGTGTTCCATCTACATAAGTACCGTCCGGCTTTACCCTTAAGCTTTGGACAGTTTCTTCCAGTAATACGGATCGGTGTATAAATTCCATTTTTCTCTCCTGGCTTTGTCAGATCACAATGCCCATATCCTGCATACCCTGTGCAATGGCATCCATATCTTCATAATTGCTGTTTTCCAGCCATTTTTCCTTACTCCAGACTTCAATCCTTGTAAGATTGCCAGTCAGCACCACATCCTTACTTAAACCGGCAAATTCCCGCAACGTCTGAGGTACGAGAATTCTCCCCTGCCTGTCTAATTCGCACATTGTCGCACTGGCTACAAAGAAACGTAAGAAGGCTCTTGCATTTTTATCATTAAGTGGTAACGCTTTCAGCTTCTCTTCAAAGTTTATCCATTCGTCTTTGGGATAGATCGACAGACATCCGTCTAAGCCTTTGGTAAGTACGAACTCCTCTCCCAGCTCCTCCCGGAACTTAGAGGGAATGATCATTCTCCCCTTTGCATCGATCGTATGACTGTACTCTCCCATGAACATATGAATGTCACCTTCTTTCGCGAGGATACGATTCTCCCCTTCGTGCCCTCTGTGGTCTTCCTGGGCTGCTTCTGCCATCAGCCACCCATTTGCTACCACTTTTCACCACTTTCTACCACTTATGTACCCATTCTATACTAATAAAGAGGAAAACGCAAGAGGAACATACGTTTTTTTGCACAAAAAAACTGCCGCAGATATGCGACAGTCTTTTCTCTGACAGTTTTTCTTTCAGCAGCCTTCAGAACGGCTGCTTCCCGGACAGGCGACCGGATCGTCTCCTGTCCCTTGGGGGTTCCTGTTTTTTTCCATATATTCTTCGATCAGCCCGTCCAGGATCCGGCTGATATCCAGGATCCGGCTCTTCGTCATATTTCCTGCTATGGCGGCGTTCAGATCCTCTCTTGTATTTTCAATTTTTCTTTTCAGTTCTATCTGTGTCATTTTTTACTCCTGCAGTTCTTTTTCCACCATTAATCTTTCCGTAACCAACCCTGCGCACATACAGGCCGCAGATAAAACCATCAACTTAACCCTCAAGTAAAATCTATCTGTTAAAAATAGGATTTCTGCTCTTCTCCTGTTTTATACATTAAACCGGAAAAGGATCACATCTCCATCCTGAACTACATAATCTTTTCCTTCCATACGTACCAGGCCTTTTTCCCTGGCCCCTGCATAAGAGCCGCTTTCCAACAGATCCCGGTAGTTCACTACTTCAGCCTTAATAAATCCCCTCTCAAAATCTGAATGGATCTTTCCGGCCGCCTGAGGCGCCTTTGTCCCCACCTTTATGGTCCAGGCTCTCGTCTCATCTTCACCGGAAGTGAGGAAGCTCAGCAGGCCGAGCAGACGGTAGCTGGCCACGATCAGTTTTTCCAATCCGGACTGTTTGATCCCCAGATCTTCCAGGAACTCTTTCTTCTCATCGTCCTCCAGTTCTGAAATCTCCTGCTCGATCTCTGCGCACAGGGCAAACACTTCGCTTCCGGTCTCTTTGGCATACTCTCTCACCTTCTGCACATGGGGATTGGACTGGGCGTCGTCGGCCAGATCATCCTCTGATACATTTGCGGCATAGATCACCGGTTTGTAGGTAAGAAGGTTATATTCTTTCATATAGCCTTCCTGGTCCTCGTCCTCCAGCTCCATGGTAGCGGCCGGTTTTCCATCCTCCAGATGCGATTTGATCTTCTTTAAAAATTCCAGCTCTTTTGCCGCTTCCTTATCCATTCTGGCTGTCTTGGTAGTCTTTGCGATCCTTCTTTCCAGGATCTCCAGATCGGAAAAGATCAGCTCCAGGTTGATCGTTTCAATATCCCGCAGAGGATCAATAGAACCATCCACATGGATCACATTCTCATCCTCGAAACAGCGTACCACATGGACAATGGCGTCTACCTCCCGGATATTTGCCAGGAACTGGTTCCCCAGGCCTTCCCCTTTGGATGCTCCTTTTACCAGACCTGCGATATCCACAAATTCGATCACTGCCGGAGTCACCTTTTTGGAATGATAAAAATCTCCCAGCAGCTTCAGCCGCTCATCGGGCACCGCCACCACCCCCACGTTGGGGTCAATGGTGCAGAAGGGATAGTTGGCTGACTCCGCTCCTGCTTTTGTAAGTGAATTGAACAATGTGCTTTTCCCCACATTGGGAAGTCCCACGATACCTAATTTCATATATCTTCACATCTCCTTTGTTTTTCCCATTTATTATGAAACTTCTTTCTTTCAGGCAGAAAGGGTTCCACTGCAATAGTTGAATTATATCACAGTGCCTGCAAACCCTCAATAGCCTGATCATCAGATTGCTATTTTCATAATATTTTTTATTCTCCGCAGTTTTTGCCAGTATTTAACAGCCTGTCGTAAAAAATCCGCCGGCCAAATATAGTGCCGGCGGTTTCTTTTATCACGACCAATGTATAAATAGTCTGGATTTTTGTTTAGCGCTACAGGTCTTTAGGATTTACCGAACAGCCCTTTTTTAATTACTTCTGTCCTTCGACATGATCATCAAAACCACGCCGGATCGAAAGTCGATCACAGCCCTTTCCTCCAGGATCTCATTGCTGACTCCGATCTCATCGGAATTGATCAGCGTATGATCCTTCAGCGGATATTTGAATCCGGTCAGCGTCACTCCCTCCACCTTATCTCCCATGGTAAAGAAAGAAACATATTTTCCAAACTGCCGTTCTTTCGGAATCTCGGTTCTCCGGTCCAGAAGGGTAACCGCATTCTGGCTGTCCAGGATCCACGCCTGCACCCCCTGTTCCATAGGGAGGAACAAAGATTTCAGATTTGCCATATAATGATCCAGTCTCCCTCCGGTAGCCCCCAGAAGGATGATCTCCCCACTGCCCAGCTTCAGAGCCAGCTCCAGGCCTATCCTGGTATCCGTGGCGTCCTTTTCCGGGCGGTATCGTTTCACAGGTATCTCCTGCTTTTCATAATAGGACAGGACCTCCGGAGAGATGCTGTCGAAATCCCCCAGGATATAGTGAGGAAGGATCTTGTGCTTATAACAGAATTCCAGCCCTCTGTCAATCCCGATGATAAGCTCCGGCCGGACCCTGTCAAAAACAGCCAGAGCAAAGCTGTCCTCTATCTCACCTCCGCAGACCAGTATTGTCTTCATACTCTTCTATGATTCCTTTCAAAGCTTCTGCATTCGCCCGGGTATCTCCCCGGAACACGGCGGAACCGGCCACGATCACATTCGCTCCCGCCTCAAGCACTGTATAGATTGTTTCCCGGTTGATGCCTCCGTCCACTTCAATATCCAGTTCCTTCCCCCGGCTTTTTGCCATTTCCCTTAACCGACGGATCTTGTCCGTACAGTAAGGAATATATTTCTGGCCGCCAAAGCCCGGATTCACGGTCATCACCAGCACCATATCCGCCAGTTCCAGCACATCCTCCAGAACAGACACCGGCGTCGCCGGATTAAGGGCGATCCCCGCTTTGCAGCCTTTTTCGTGGATCCGTCTCAGCGTCCGGTCCAGATCTACGCCGGCTTCCGCATGAACGGTGATCATATCCGCCCCTGCTTCGGCAAATTCGTCTACCAGATAGGCAGGCTCCTTCGCCATAATGTGTACGTCAAAGAAAAGCCTGGACGCTTTTCTCAGGGAAGTGACCACCGGCACTCCCATAGAAATCGTCGGAACAAAATGTCCGTCCATAATATCAATGTGAAGCCATTGTATTCCGGCTTCTTCCACCTGTCTGATCTCGTCTCCCAGATTCCAGAAATCCGCCGCCAGGATTGAAGGACATAATTGATATCCCATAAGTTAATATCTCCTTTTCTCTTCTAATTCTTTATAGATCTCCAGATAATTTTCATATCTTCGGGAATTGATCTTTCCGCCCTGCCAGGCTTCCTTCACCCTGCAGCCAGGCTCATGGGTATGGGTACAGCCCTGAAACCGGCAGGTTCCCTCATAGGGGGCAAATTCCGGGAAATAATGCCGCAGTTCCTCTTTCTCCATATCCTCCACATAAAAAGAAGTAAATCCCGGCGTATCCATAAGATATGTCTCTTGATCTAAAGGGATCAGCTGGGAATGGCGGGTAGTATGCCGGCCCCGTCCCAGTTTTTTACTGATCTCTCCCGTTTCCATCTGTACATGGGGAGCCAGCAGATTCGTAAGAGAAGATTTTCCGGCTCCGGAAGGTCCGGCTACTGCCGTGGTCTTTCCCTGGAGAGCCCGGCTCAGACTGGGGATCCCCTGCCCTTTCTCCGCACTGGTTACAAGAACCTGATAGCCGCAGGCAGAATATGTCTTTACGATCTCCTTTATTTCACCCTCTTCTCCCAGGTCTTCCTTATTCAGGCAGATCACCACCGGCACTCCCTGCCTCTCCATGGTGATCAGGAACCTGTCCAAAAGCATAAAGTTAGGATTGGGTTCCTTAACTGCGAAAATAACCAGCGCCTGGTCGATATTCGCCACCGCAGGACGGATCAGTTGGTTTTTCCTTGGCAGGATCTTTATCACGTTTCCTGTCTTCTCTTTTTCATCGAGAACTTCTATTTCCACATAATCTCCTACCAGAGGTTTTAATTTCTCTTTCCGGAAGATCCCCTTTGCCCGACACTCATAAGCTTCTCCCTTTCCAGCGTCTACATAGTAGAAACCTCCTACTCCTTTAATAATCCTTCCCTGCATCTTGCCTCCCTGCTGTTTTCTGCCTTCTCCACTGTCAGAACTGAAAACTTTTCACTCTGGTGTCATTATATACTCTTTTGTCCGGAAAGGCAACAAAAGAACTGCCCGGACAGATTCGCCGGAGATTCCGGTTTTTCTGCCTGGGCAGTTCCTAAATTTTAATTTCTTCATTTACAGGTCACTGTTCACTGAATTCCAGCGGATAACTCCAGATCGTGGTATAATTGCCACTTTCGTCCATCACATCAAAGTAAAGAGTCCCTGCAGATTCACCGCTCTGTCCTGTGATCTGTCCTACTGTATATTGATCGTTTTCATCAAAAGTCAACGCCTGATCCTGAAGGATCGTTGTGTCTTCCTGGTTGTCCCCGGAACCCTGTACCAGTCTCAGCCTTACCATCTGTCCGTCATAATTGTCCGGCGCTTCGATCCTAAGATCACTGCGGGTTGCCCATGTGCCGGAAGAGTCCGACGTCTCCGTATTGGTATCTGTGGTTTCCGTATCGGAGTCCTCATTAACATCCTCATTGGAATCTTCATCAAGATCCTCATCCGAGTCCTCGGATGGAGTACTTGTCTGGGTTTCCTCTACTGTCAGGATCTGAAGGGTAACTACGCTTCCCGACGCTGCTTTGTCTCCCGCATCAGGACTCATTGCATAAACCTCGCCTTCCCCTACGCCTGCGTCTGCACTGTAGCTGTGCTCTATACTTGCGACAAAGCCCAGGCTTTCTACCATTAATTTAGCCTGATCTTCATCAAGTCCGATCACATTCGGCACTCTTTCAAGATCTCCCTCGCCTACGCTGACAGCGACCGTAACGTCAGATCCTACTTCCACCGCTGTACCTTCCGCCGGGGTGACCGAAATAACGTATCCAATTTCTACATCTGAATTCTGCTGAGGATCCAGTACAGGATTCAGGCCAAGTTCCTGAAGCTGTGACTGAACTTCACTGAGTCTCTGCCAGGCTAATCCGGTAGGGATCGTTACCATTTCTGCTTCTGTTCCCCCAGCTCCAGTGCTCACATAATAAGTGATCTGGGTATTGGGATCCACCTCTGTATTTGCTGCAGGCTCCTGGCGGCAGATCTTTCCTTCCTCCACCTTATCAGAAGCTTCTTCTCCTCCCTTTGTAATACCAAGGCTCAAACTTTTTACTGTTGACTGGGCCTGATCCGGAGTCATATTTGTCAGATCCGGAACCACTACTTTTTCCTGGTCGTCGGTAGTTTCCTGCTGTGTCTTAGTATCCTCTCTGTTGTTTCCGGAACCTCCTATGAGTCCTGCGGCAGAAGCCACAATATAGATCAGGATACAGATGATCACAGCGCCGATGATCAGCCCGCCGATGGTCATTGCTTTTTCCAGCTTGGTGTTAATACCGCCTATTTCATCATCATCGTCGTCGTCATCCTCATCGTCGTCGTCCTCTCTTTCCTCCTCAGCCTCGTCCTCATAGGAGGCATTGGGAACATAGCCACTGTTCTGGATCTCTTTCATCTCCTCCGGAGTGAGCATGACAGTCTGGGCATGATTGCTGAGGGGCGAAAGATTTACAAAATCCCCGTCAGGATCGATCAGAGAATGTTTCAGATCATTGATCAGCTCTGCCAGGGTACTATACCGTCTGTCAGGGCTTTTCTGAGTACATTTCAGAATAATGTCCTCCAGGCTGTGGGGCAGACCCGGCACATAATGGGAAGGCGGAACCATCTCATCCTGAAGATGCTTAATGGCAATGGCCACTGTCGTATCTCCGTCAAACGGCACCCTTCCGGTAACCATCTCGTACATGGTAATACCCAGAGAATAGATATCGCTCTTAAAGTCGCTGTATCCTCCCCGTACCTGTTCCGGAGAGCTGTAATGCACAGATCCCATGGCGTTGGTGCTGATGGTATTGGAGGCAGCTACCTTGGCGATACCAAAATCCGTCACCTTTACCTTACCGTCTGTAGAGATAATGATATTCTGCGGTTTGATATCCCGGTGCACAATATTCCGGTTGTGGGCCGCCTCAAGTCCCATGGAAACCTGAATGGCAATGCTGGTAGCTTCCTTTACTGTCAGCCTGCCTTTCTTGGAAATATACTCCTTCAGGGTGATTCCTTCTACCAGCTCCATGACAATGTAGTTGATCCCCTGATCCTCTCCTACGTCAAAAACATTTACTACATTTGGATGGGCAAGCCCTGCCGCTGCCTGAGCCTCCCTCTGAAATTTACGGATAAAATTTGTATCTGCGCTGAACTCCGGCTTTAAGACCTTCATGGCCACAAAACGGTTCAGCTTATGATCCTTTGCTTTATACACATCGGCCATACCGCCGGTTCCGATCCGGCTCACGACCTCATAACGTTCTCCTATGATTACTCCCACATTTAACATACTTCCACCTCTTTTGTATCTGGCTGTACCAGTACCACTGCTATATTATCTTTTCCGCCATTCTCATTGGCAAGAGAAACAAGCCGCATGCCCATTTCCCTTAAGTCGCTGCTGGTCTCGGCGATCTTCCAGATCTCTTCGTCAGAAACCATATTGGAAAGGCCGTCGGAGCAGAGAAGGAGCTTGCTGCCTTCCTTCAGATGAACATCGAAAAAATCCACCTCTACTTCCGGCCCGATGCCGATAACTCTGGTAATGATATTTTTATCCGGATGGTGTTTCGCATCCTCTTTTGTGATCAATCCCCTGCGGACCATTTCCTCTACCAGGGAATGATCCTTTGTGATCTGGACGATCCCGTCCTCGATCAAATATAGTCTGCTGTCTCCCACATTTGCTACATAGGCATAATCATCAACAATTGTAACAAGAACCATTGTGGTTCCCATACCCGACATTTCCTCATGAAGATTTGCCTTTTCCAGAACTTTCCGGTTGGCCTCTTCAATGGCATGCCGGATAATAATTATGGGATTTTGGTTCGTATCTTCCAGAATTGAATGAAGCAGGCTCTGAACTGCATAGCTGGATGCAAAATCTCCTGCTTTATGTCCGCCCATACCGTCTGCTACCACAAAAAGATTCGGAAGATTCCCCACCGGCTCCTCAGAAGAAAATATGTAGTCCTGATTCACCTGACGCTTCTGTCCCACATCTGTTACAGAATATGATTTCATCCTACGAGTCCTCTTTCTTATCAATGTAACTTTTTCTTAGTTGTCCACAGGCCCCGTCTATATCACGACCCATTTCTCTTCTAATAGTAACATTTATTTGGTATTTTTCAAGTTTATTTTGAAAATTCGCTATAACTTTTTTGTCCGACTGGACGTAGCTTCGCTCTTTTATAGGGTTCACCGGGATCAGGTTTATATGACAGTTCAGCCCTTTTATCAAATGGGCAAGCTCCTCGGCGTCCTCCTGGGAATCGTTCTCTCCCCCTACCAGACTGTATTCAAAAGTCAGTCTCCTGCCGGTTTTTTCAAAATAATTCCTGCAGGCTTTCAGCAGTTCGTCCAGGGGATATTTGGCAGCGATCGGCATCAGCTGCTCCCGTTTTTTCTGATTTGAAGCGTGAAGGGAGATCGCCAGTGTGATCTGGAGATCCTCCTCAGCCAGATCGTACATTCTGGGGACAATGCCGCAGGTGGAAACGGTAATATTCCTCTGGCTGATATGGAGTCCCTTCTCATCGCTGAGCATACGAATAAAGCGGAGAAGATTCTCATAATTATCAAGAGGTTCTCCCGTACCCATGACCACCACATTGGAGACTCTCTCTTTTGACAGTTTCTGGATCTTATAGACCTGATCCAGCATTTCGGAAGGCAGCAGGTTCCTGGTCCATCCTCCGATAGTCGAAGCGCAGAACCTGCATCCCATCCTGCATCCCACCTGAGAGGAGATGCACACACTGTTTCCATGATGATACCTCATCAGAACACTTTCCACTACATTTCCGTCCGGGAGAGCGAAGAGATATTTCTGTGTTCCGTCCAGCTTAGAGGTCTGAACCTCCAGTACCTTCAGAGACAAGATCTGACAGTTTCTCTCCAGTTTTTCCCGGAGGCCGACGGAAAGATTGGTCATTTCCTGAAAACTTTCCGCCTGCTTTTTATGCAGCCATTCATAGATCTGTTTTGCACGGAAAGGTTTCTCTGAAAGTCCCTCCACCGTCTTCTTCAGTTCTGAAAGCTCCTGGGATTTTATATCTAACTGTTCCATTCATTTTTCCTCTTTAATCTGGCCATAAAGAAGCCGTCGCACTTATGGATCCCCGGCAGAAGCTGGAGATATCCCTGAGCTGTTGTTTCTCCCCGGAGCTCCTCACACAGATAAGGATCCAGGCTTTCCAGTTCATAGGGATAATGCTCGGTAAACCACTGTACATTTTCCAGATTTTCTTCCTTCCCGATAGTACATGTACTGTAGATCAAAGTCCCTCCCGGTTTTACATAAGTTGAGGCCTGTTCCAGTATCTTCCTCTGAAGGCCTACCAGATCCCGGATCTTTCCCGGGTTCAGTTTATATTTGATATCTTTCTTTTTCCCTATAACGCCCAGGCCTGAACAGGGCACATCTGCCAAAACGATATCTGCCTTTTCCAGAGACTCCCGGTCAAGCTGGGTGGCGTCCTTTTCTGTCACCACCACATTCAGGAAGTTCTGGCGCAGGGCGTTCTCCCGGATCAGATCCGTCTTAGCCTGGGACAGATCTCTGGCGTCCACCCGTCCGGTCCCATGGAGCTTGTCCGCCAGATACAGGGCTTTTCCCCCTGGGGCGGCGCACAGGTCGATCACATAATCTCCTTCCTTCACATCAGCGATCTCTCCCGCCAGCATAGAACTGACGTCCTGTACCTGGATATTCCCTCTCCGAAAAGCAGTAAGGGCCTGAAGATGGTCGTAATCCTTCACATAGTAGGCCCGCTTCACATAAGGCGCCTTCTCTACGGCAGCCTTCTCCTCTTTGAGGCTTTCCAGCACCGCATCTTCCTCTGTCTGATACTCCCGTATCCGGATGGTCACCGGCTGGGTTCCCAGGAAAGCTTCCAGGATCTTTTCTGTAATGTCAAAATCGTATTCCTCCAGGAATCTCTCTACCAGCCAGACCGGCATAGAATAGATCACCGACAGGTATTCTACCGGACTGTTTTTTTCCGGGAAATGGATGCTTCCATATTCTCTGGCAATTCTCCTGAGAACCCCGTTTACGAATCCGGTAAGATTATAAAACCCTTTTTTTCTGGCCAGTTTTACCGCTTCATTGCATACAGCGCTGTCCGGTACATGATCCATATATAAAAGCTGGTATACGCTGGACCGGAGAAGCTCCCGGATCACCGGCTTCATCTTCGCTGCCGGAACTGTGGAAAACTGATCCAGCACATAGTCCAGGCGTATCCGGTATTCCAGGGTTCCCTCGCAGACCCGGGTAATAAAAGCCCGCTCCTGTTTTTCCAGATACTGATATTTTTCCAGGGTATTCCGAAGTACCAGATGGCTGTACTGGCCCTCTTTATCGATCTCCATGAGTATATTCAATATCAATTCTCTTAAATTTACGTTATTCGCCATATTTATCCAACCTTTTATGGAACTGTCACATTGATCAAATATGACTAATGCGACAGCCTCTTGTTCTTTGTGAAAGCTGTCAGCCCAGGATCACTCCGGCAGACAGCGGAAATCCTCTCAGGAAGGCTCCTGTATCCATGCGTTTTTTTCCTTCCAGCTGGAGCTCTTCTATCTTCAGGGTCCCCTCTCCGGTCTTTACATAAAAAGCATCTTTCTCCACCCGGAGGATCTGTCCCGGCTCGCCTTCTTTATCCTGGCTTTCTTCTGCCCGGGCCCTCCACAGCTTCAGGGTTTTTCCCTGGAGCCTTGTATAGGCGCTGGGCCAGGGATCCAGTCCCCGGATCAGCTGCTCAATGGATTTCGCCGGGCTCTCCCAGTTGATCTCCCCCATTTTTTTGCTGATCATGGAAGCATAGGCTGTGGTGCTTTCCTCCGGCTGTTTTTCTCTCACCGCCGTCCCCTCTTCCAGATCTTTTAACACCTTGACGCACAGCCGGGCGCCTGCCTGGCTCAGCTTGTCAAAGAGGCTTCCTCCGGTCTCATCTTCCGCCAGAGGCACCACCGCTTTATCAATCATATCCCCGGTATCCAGGCCCTCGTCCATCTGCATGATGGTCACTCCGGACTCCTTCTCTCCGTTGATCACCGCCCACTGGATCGGCGCCGCCCCCCGGTAGGCAGGAAGGAGAGACGCATGGACATTGATGCACCCGAATCTGGGGATCTCCAGGATCTCTTTGGTGATGATCTGTCCGAAAGCCGCCACTACGATCACATCAGGAGACAATTTTTTTAAGGTCTCCGTAAACGCTTCTTCCCGGACCCTTTTCGGCTGATACACAGGGATCTGGTGCTTCAGGGCCACCTCCTTTACCGGCGTGGGCATAAGAGCTTTTCCTCTCCCCTTTGGCTTATCCGGCTGGGTCACCACGCCGATGACTTCATGTCCTGCCTCTATCAGAGCTTCCAGAGTCCCCACAGCGAAATCCGGGGTTCCCATAAAAACTACTCTCATTCCTCGTCATCCTCCTCATAATTGGTCCGGCGCAGTTCTCCCTCTACCAGCTCTGTATACATCTTTCCGTGGAGATGATCTGTCTCATGGCAGATGGCTCTTGCCAGCAGCTCCGTTCCTTCCAGAATGATCTCTTCCATATTTTCATTATAAGCTTTCACCTTTACATAGTTTGGCCGGGTAACTGTGCCGCTCATGCCCGGAAGGCTTAAGCAGCCCTCGTCTCCTGTCTGGGAGCCGGAGGTCTCCAGGATCTCCGGGTTGATCAACACATGGGGATCTTCTCCTGTAGTATCGATGACTACCACCTGTTTCAAAATCCCCACCTGGGGGGCCGCCAGCCCTACCCCGTAGGCGTCATACATGGTGTCAAACATATCCTGGATCAGCTCCCGGATCTTCGGCGTCATCTTTTCAATCTTCCTGCATTCCTTTGTTAAAATCGGGTCTCCCTGTATTCTGATATTTCTAAGTGCCATTTCTTTGGTCTCCTTTTCTTTTTCTATACAGTAAAATCATATTGGATATAGATGTTCTGAAAGCCCCGGTTGACTTCAATATATCTTTCCAGGGCATTTTTTATCTTTATCAGGATCTCTCTGTCCTGATGGCGCATATAAAGGACCCTGCGGTACATATCCTGGACCTTCGCCACGCTTTCCGGAGCCGGTCCGATAAGAGACAGATCCTTTCCCGGGTAAATCCTTTCAATATACTTTCTGCAGTAATCCATAGCACGGATCAGAAGCTCTTCCTCTTTCCCAGCACCCCGCAGGGCGGCCATAGCCGCCCTGGGAGGATAGTCCATCAGGGACCGGTAGGCCATTTCTTCCTGGTAAAACCATTCGTAATCCTGAGCCGCAGCCGCCTGGATACAATAATGTTCCGGGTGGTAGGTCTGGATCACCGCTTCTCCCGGCTGTTCGCCTCTCCCGGCTCTTCCCACTGCCTGGAGCAGGAGCTGGAAGGTTTTCTCCCCCGCCCGGTAATCTCCGCTGCACAGGGAAAGGTCTGCCGCCAGCACTCCCACAAGGGTAACCCTGGGGAAATCATGGCCTTTTACGATCATCTGTGTACCTATTAGAATATCCGCCTCTCCTCTTCCGAAAGCAGAGAGGATCTTCTCATGATCGTCTTTTTTTCTGGTGGTATCTGCATCCATTCGCAGAACCCTGGCCCCTGGGAAGCTTTTCATCACCAGGCTCTCGATCTGCTGGGTCCCGGCCCGGAAACCGCCGATATAGGGAGAACCGCATACCGGACATTTCTGTACGTCCATGGTCTCATAACCGCAGTAATGGCAGATCAGCCTGCCGTTCCTGTGGGAGGTGAGAGACACGTCGCAGTGGGGGCATTTCATCACATGGCCGCAGGAACGGCAGGTGACAAAGCCGCTGTACCCTCTCCGGTTCAGGAACAGGATCACCTGCTCCTTTTTCTTCAGTCTTTCCTGGATTTTCCTGGTCAGCAGTCCGCTGAACACTGACCGGTTTCCTGTTTTTAATTCTTCCCTTAAATCTACCACAGATACATTGGGAAGGACACTTTTTCCGTATCTCTGTTCCAGGCGCACCAGACGATAAACTCCAATCTCGGCTTTATAATAGCTTTCCACACTGGGGGAAGCAGAGCCCATCACAACCCGGGCGTCTTCCATTTTTCCTCTCTGTATGGCAGTCTCCCTGGCATGGTAGCAGGGGGTTTTTTCACTCTTATAAGAATCCTCATGCTCCTCGTCGATCAGGATCAGCCCCAGTCTGGGAAAAGGGGTAAACAGGGCTGAGCGGGGGCCGATCATAACGGAGATCTTTCCTTCCTTCGCCCGTTCAAACTGATCGTACCGCTCTCCCTGGGACATCCTGGAATGGATCAGGGACACCTGTTCCCCGAATCTGGCGTAAAATCTGGATACATTCTGATAGGTGAGAGCGATCTCCGGGATCAGGAGGATCACCTGTTTCCCCTGCTCCAACACATGGCGGATAAGCTCCATATAAACCTCTGTTTTCCCACTGCCGGTAACCCCTTTGAGCAGGCAGGGCCGGGGCTCATCTGCCTTCCATTCTTCCAGGATCTCCCTTACCGCCCGCTGCTGTTCTTCGTTGAGCAGCGCCGGCTTTTCAGAGAAAACTTCTTTTGGAAGAGGGGTTCTGTAGCACCGCTCTCTTTCAACGGAAACCAGTCCTTCTTTTTCGAATCCCCGTACTACCTCCGGACTGATCTTCATTTCCTTTACGGCAGAGGAATACTCCAGGATCTTCTTCTTTAGCAGGGCCCGCAAAAGCCTCTCCTTTGCCCGGTAATGCTTCCGGACATACTCGCCAAGGAGACGGTCACAGACCTGGGGATCCGCCTTCAGACAGATATATCTCCGCTCTCTGGCAGCCGCCTTTTCCTTTACCGGAAGGACGGTTTTCAAAGCCTGGTTCATGGTGGAGCCATAGTTCCTGGCGATCCAGGCCGCCAGAGCGATCAGCCGGGATTCGATCTCCATTCCCTGCTCTTCCACAGCCTGTATAGGCTTTATCCGATCCGGTTCTATCTTCGGCTCCGAGGAAAGCCCCACCACATAGCCGGTGATCTCTCTGCCTCCCTTTCCAAAAGGGATCCGGACTTTTTTTCCTACTTCTATGTGGGTTTCCATCTCTTCTGGAACCCGGTACTGGAAGGTTTTATCTAATTTTTCCTGAGAAATATCTACTATGATATCTGCGTATAAATCCTTCATTTATTTTCTGCTGTCTTCTTCCAGGATCTCCCGGATCAGCACTCTTTCATCCATGGGATATTTCTTTCCTCTGATCTCCTGGTAATCCTCATGGCCCTTTCCGGCCAGCACGATAATATCTCCCGGCTGTCCATGATGGATAGCGTAAGCAATGGCTTCCTTCCGGTCAATGATCTCCACATATTTTCCCTGCGTCCTGGCGATCCCTGTCTTAATATCGTCGATAATAGCCTGAGGATCCTCGTTTCTGGGATTGTCGGAGGTAATGATCGTCAGGTCCGCCAGGTTTCCGGAAACCTCTCCCATCTCATATCTGCGGATCCTGGAACGGTTCCCTCCGCAGCCGAAAAGGCATACCAGCCGGTTAGGCTTATACTCTTTCAAAGTGGTGAGAAGGCTTTCCAGGCTCATAGCGTTGTGGGCGTAATCGATCATCAGGGTAAAATCATCCGAAACCTTCACCATCTCGATCCTGCCCTTTACATGGGCGTTCTTCAACGCTTTCCGGATATTTTCCACCGTCACCCCGAAATGGCGGCATACGGCGATAGCAGTCAGCGAATTATAAACGCTGAACTTGCCGGGCAGATCGATCTCCACCGGGAAATCCATCAGGCCCTTTACCTCATAGGCGATACCCAGAGTTCCTTTTCCTGTGACCAGACGGGTATTTTCCGCTCTCAGATCCGCTTTCTCAGAAAATCCGAAGGTTTCTGCCTGGCAGGTATGTCCCTCCAGGATCCTTTCCAGATGAGGATCGTCTCCGTTAAAGATCCCCACCCTGCACTGCCGGAACAGCATGCTCTTACAGTGGAGATAGTCGTCAAAATCCTTATGCTCGTTAGGGCCGATATGATCCGGCTCGATATTAGTAAAAATACCGATGTCAAAGGTAAAACCGGCGGTCCTGTGGAGCATAAGCCCCTGGGAGGAAACCTCCATAACCACGCTGTCGCACCCTGCCTCCGCCATCTTTGCAAAATATTCCTGGATCAGATAGGACTCCGGCGTCGTATTGGCCGAAGGGATCCTCTCCTCTCCGATAATGGTCTCGATGGTGCCGATCAGTCCTGTCTTGTGTCCTGCATTTTCCAGGATCGACTTGATCAGATAGGTAGTGGTGGTTTTTCCCTTGGTTCCTGTGATACCGATGGTCTTCAGCTTTTGGGCCGGATGGTCAAACCAGGCTGCGGAAATGCAGGCCAGGGCGTACCGGGTATCCTCCACCTGGATTACCGTGACCTCCTCCGGAACCTGGACCAGATCCTGGACCACCAGTACGGAAACGCCTTTTTCGGCCACCTCCCCAGCATAACTGTGTCCGTCTGAGACAGCCCCTTTGATGCAGACAAAAAGGCCGTCCTTCTGAGCCTTTCTGGAATCATAGATCACGGCCGTGATTTCTTTATCTAAAGTTCCCTGGATACACTGATAGTCCAGGTCCTGTAACAGATCTCTTAAATTCTTCATTGCGATTCCCCTTTCCATATATTATCTAGGATACCATAAAAGAGGGAGAAGGGGCAACCCTTCTCCCTGAGGAAAATCCGCAGAAATGACCCAAAAGATTTAAGTTCCATTTCAGATCTCCTGCCATTACTTTTCTTTTATTCTTTAACAGCTTCAGCGATATCATCCATATTGACAATATTTATATAACTGACCAATCCTTCCTCGTCTGTCTGCCCGCTGCCCGTTATGATCATCTCGGTTTCTTTCGCCCCCTCCTGTTTATCAGAGATCGTCAGCTGGCCTTCCATTTCAAAATTCTTATCTTTTAAGCGTATTTCCAAATTCTCCAGGGTCATTTCTTTTTCATTCACATAAGCCAGAACAGAAAGATTGTATGCAGCGGTCTCTAAAAGGTCTGAAAATCCCTGGTCCGTCATATCCTTTTCAAAGTTTTCTCTGATCCAGTCCGGCACCTGCTCTGTATCCCCAGACCAGTCTGTCTCACTCAGTTTTTTATAATCGGATTCACTGATATCTGAAAATAGATGATTTACGACCCGCTCAATATGCTGTGTATCCGGATCCCGCCGCACCAGATGAGCCGCCGCAAAGATTACCAAGGCTATAACCGCTATTATACAGAAAATAAGAATCCCTTTAAGCTTTTTTCTTTTCATACAGGCCTCCTTTCGCCACTCTCCCACTTCTGCTGATTCAAATATAACAACATAGGGTTATCATGTCAATCGCAATATATTACAAATACAGATATCATGGAATCCTTTATGATCTGCGTAAAAAGTATACATATCCTGAAACATGACGAATGCGGCAGAACCGTTGATTTTATCCATCTCTTCACAGGCCGGTTTCTCGCCAGAGCGCAGCCAGTTCCCGTACCGCCTCCCGGTACTCCGGCAGATGCTGGGCTTTTTTTATCTTTTTCATTGCCTTTTTGTTCTCTCCGAAAAGGCTTCCCATATAAAACCACAGCTCCTTCATTTTAAACAGCACATTTTTATCTCCGGACATGACCTTTTCATATTCCTGGCACAGAGCGTCATGAAATGCCAGGAAGGTTTCTTTATCCAGCTTTCCTTCCCCTTTGATCTCCTGTACCAGAGCCGGGTTTCTCAGAAGTCCTCTTCCCAGCATAACTCGTTCTGCCTGGGGAAATCTCTTGCAGAATTCTTTGTAAAGCTCTGGGGTGAAAAGGTCTCCGTTATAGCAGACCGGAGCTTTCGCCTTTTCCAGAGCCATGGCAAAGACTTCCAGATCCGGAGAATTTTTGTAGTAATCCGTCTGGACTCGGGGGTGGATGATCAGCTCCTTTAAAGGATACTTATTGTAAATTTCCAGAAGCTGCTCAAACTCCTCCGGATCCTCCTTTCCGATCCTGGTCTTGACGGAGATTTCCAGATCGGTCCCGGCAAAGATCTCCTCTAAAAAACGGTCCAGTTCATTGGGATATTCCAGGAATCCTGCTCCTTTTTTCTTGGAGACTACGGTTCCCGAAGGACAGCCCAGGTTCAGATTTACTTCTTTGTATCCGTATTCTTCCAGATCCCGGCACAGTCTCAGAAAATCCTCCGGCTTATTGGTGAGGATCTGGGGGATCAGAGTATACCCCCGGTTGTTCTCCGGCAGGATATCCCGAAGCTCCCTTGGAGTCATAGTCTTCTTTGTCCCCGGGGAAAGAAAAGGGGAAAAATATTTGTCCATCCCAGGAAAAAACCTGTGATGGACATTCCGGTAGATATATCCTGTAATGCCCTCCATTGGGGCGAAATAATACTGCATTTTAGAAAACTCCTTCTTCTTTTTTTATAAGAACCTGCTTCCCCCGGAAGGCAAATCCGTATTTGCGGATCTGCCCCGGAAGAAACCCCCTTGATCTCAGACCGGCGTCATAGCCCTTTGCATCAATCTGCCTCAGGGCTTCTCTGGCTGTATCCGAAAGGCTTTTTTCTCTTGAACTCTGTACTTTAAATTCGATCAGGACAGCCGGATCTTTTCGGTTCCTGGGCTCCAGCATCACATCATATCTTCCGAATCCGCTTTCTCTGTTGGAAGTGATTACATAACGGTCTTCCAGATCAACCATCAACCCCAGAACAAATCCGTGATAAAACCTTTCCGGTTCCTGTTCTTCAGAAACGCTGCTGTCAAAGTAGCTGAAGGTAGCCATTGCTACCCGGTTCATATATACATTCATCGCCTCAACGTCATCCTGGAGCAATGCCCGGATAAATCCGTTATAATTTGACGCAGCGGAAGCAAACCAGCTCTTTACCAGGCCGCGGAGCATAACCGCCACTTCAAAATTTGTAACCGATAACAGGTAGTTTTTCTTCCACTGGATATCGTTTTCTGTTCCAGTCTCCACGCCGACCACTTTCAGATAACCGCCGGCCAGCATCAGACTCCAGACAGCATTTTCGTCCAGATCCAGCTGCTCATATACGATCTGCTCATCGATTTCTGCCTTGATCGTACCGCCTTCCAGAAGTTTCTCAAAAGATTCTTTGATCTGTCTGGTTCCTTTCTGGAGGATTTTTCCGATCAGTGTATTGCTGCTTGTATTGGCCCAATAGAGTCCCACCTCTTTTTTGTCCAGAAAATTAATAATGGACCATGGGTTGTAGATCCCCTTCCATCCGCCAAAACAGAATCCGTCATACCATCGCTTTACTTCTTCTTTTCTATCCTCCAGATCGTACTCCACAAGGGCCTTTTCCACTTCCTTTTCCGTAAAACCGAATTTGTCTTTGTATTTCAGAGAAGTAGAGGTTACCACTTCCAGATTGTTCAGATCTGAAAAAATCGATTCTTTACTGACCCTGGTGATCCCTGTCATGATTCCCCGCTCAAGGTAAGGATTATCCTTAAAGCTGGCGTTAAACAAGCTTCTCACAAACCCTGTCAGTTCTTTCCAGTAACCGCCTGCATAAGCTTCCTGCATAGGGGTATCATATTCATCCAGGAGCAGGATCACCTTTTTCCCATAATATCTGTATAAATAGCCGGATAATTGCTGAAGGGACAAAGAGGCTTCATATTCTTCCATATCTGCTGAAATATGAAGAAAATCCTCCTTCTCTCCCGGCTCTAAAAAATCTTCTTTCAGCAGGAAACCATATCTTCGGTACAGCAGCTGGATCAATTTACAGATCTTTCTTTTCACCTCTTCATAAGAGGTTTCTTTGATACTGGAAAAGCTGAGAGAGATCACCGGATATGTTCCCTGGAGTTTTCGGTATTCCTCATATTTCCAGATATCCAGCCCCTCAAAAATATCCGTTCCTTTATATTCCGGCGAAAAAAATTTTTCCAGCATACTGATGGTCAGAGTTTTTCCAAAACGCCTGGGGCGGGTGATCAGCGTTACGTCATCCCGATTCTCCCACCATTCTTTTATAAACTCTGTCTTATCTACCAGGAAGATATTCTGCCGTCTTATCTTTTCAAAGTCCTGTAAACCGATACCTGTGATCCTTGCCATATGCTCACCTGCTTTTTCTTTTTTTCCATCTTAGCACGCATACTTACACATTACAAGACCTCCGTTCTTCCCGAGGGTGCCTGATAATCTCCAACTGTCTTTCCCCTTCTGCCGCCTGTTGGACCTGATGGCCGCCTGCCGGAAGCTATTCGCAATCTTCCTTCCTCTCTATATCCCCAGTTTTTTATGCTGCCTTACTACCGTTTCATAATCTCCATAGATAAAAGAATAGTCTGCCTGAGCCTCCCCTTCTGTATATACATAAGTGCCGTACATGGGAATATCACAGGCCAGCACCGTATGCCCTGCTCCAATGCCGATGCCGTATCCCCGGTAAGAATAGAGCAATGGCATACGCATCTTTTTCCCGCCAAAGCTGATATATCTGGCCTTATGGCTTAGCGGCTCCTGATTTCCTGCCAGGATACCTTTGGCGAAAAGCTTTTCTTCTCTTAGCCATTGAAAATAGGTCCAGGTTCTGGATCTTCCGTCCAGCTGCCTGGGGATCCCGGGATTTTCCTCCAGCAGTTTCCGTCCTTTCCGGTCAAAAAAGGTCAGGGCTCCCGTATTCTTTCGGATCCTTACGATAAGCCGGTCTGTAGCAAGCTCTACCGTATCCTTTCCCGCTCTGGCGCTCCAGTTCACTTCGGTTTCCGGCTCGCTGTCCCAGTAGCCCTGAGGAAATTTCCCCTCATTTTCCCGGACAAACTGAACCCGGATCACAGTCTCTCCCAGGGGCGTCAGCCGCAGAGTCCCATATGCTCCCTTTAGTGTCAGCCAGGCTCTGCTTTTCTTCACTTCTGTGATCTCCAGTTCCCTGGGATCCATCCCTTTCTGTATCATCAGATTCTTTAAGACCTGGGTATCCGGAATGTCTCCGAAGTGCCGCAAAGAAGGATTGACCGGAAGAGGCCGTGGGGCCTTCTGGACCAGCCGGATCTCCTCCTCCGGCTTCTCCTTAAATTCTTTTTCGGAAATCTCTGCCCTTTCCCCTCCTGTCTTTCTGCTTCCTTCTGAGGCCGCCGTTCCGTCAGCAGTCCCAGTCCTCTTTTTTAAGTCCGGGAGCTTGCCGGGTGTCTCTCTTTTTGACAGTTCTTCCAGAAATTCCATATGTTTTTCTCCGGACACCGGTTTTCCGATAAGCTCTGTAAGATCTTCCCCATGAACTGCCGCCAGCTCATGAAGGGCTCTGGTAGCCGCCACATAGAGCAGCTTGACATAGCCATCCTCCCAGGGATATTTCTCCTTAGACGGGTCGTAGAGAAGCACTGCGTCAAACTCCAGTCCCTTGGTATATTCTACCGGAAGGACCATGATCCCTTCCCCGAATTCCCCTTTTTCCAGGCCGCTCTCCGACAAAGAAAGATACTCTTTCAGACAGCCTTCAAGCCAGGCGGCTTCCTCCCGGTCCCGGCAGATCACTCCGATAGTCTCATGCCCCTGTTTCTGCCAGTTTTGAAGGATTTTCACCGTTTCCCGGATCATTTCCTCCTTCCTGCAGGGAACCAGGGACACCTCTTTTCCATGGCGCTCCACAGGCTCTACCGGATATACCGGAAAGTTTCCGTGGCGGAGGATCTCCATGGCAAACCTGGAAATCTCCACTGTATTCCGGTAGCTTTTCTTTAATGTCTCAAAAGTATCCCTGGGGCCGGTGAGAAGGAGATTCTGAAGTTCTCTCCAGTCATTCAGCCCCCAGCCGAAATGTATATTCTGGGAAACGTCTCCCATAACTGTATAGGTACAGCCTCTCAGGCAATAGTCCAGGGCTCCGTAGGCCATCATACCGAAATCCTGGGCCTCGTCGATGATCACATGGCTGGCTTCCCGGATACTGTCTGTCTCTTTGATCCGTTTGTAAATATAGGCTAGAGCCGCCAGATCATACAGGTCAAATGCATTTTCACGGAAGGGTACTGTTTTCCCTCTTTCCCGCTGTGTCCGGAGGAAGGCCCTGTAAAAATCATAGACCGATCCCTTCCAGTTTCTTCCGCCGAAATGCTTCCGGTAGGTCCGGAATAGTTCTTTTCTCTCCTCCGGCGTGTAGATCGTCCCTACACGGTTCAGTTCATTTTCCAGCTTTGCCGTAAGGATTTTATTCAACATACGGATCTTGCTCTGCATGGACATCTGCGGATTATCCTTCAGGTAATTTTCTATGGCTGTCCCGGTCATGATCAGCCTTCTGCCTTTTTTCAGACGGATCTCTTCCCGGGGTATCTGCTGCCTTTCGTATTCCTGGCAGAAGCCTTCCAGATCCCGGAACCACTCCAGGCTTCCTTTCCTGCAGCTGCTTTTGTCATTCTTATCCGCCGGGATGACCTGGTATTTCTGTCCGTCCCAGTCTTCATAGAGAAGCCTTACAAAAAGCTGTTCCATAGTCATCTGGGACACGCCGTATACGTCCAGATCAGGCAGAACGCTGGTGATATAGTTCAGCAGGAGACCGTTGCTTCCGATAATATAAAAATCCTCCGGACGGAAGGTCTCCTCATAGTTATACAGAATATAGGAGATCCGGTGCATGGCCACCGTCGTCTTTCCCGAACCGGCCACTCCCTGGACGATCATATTGGTCTTTGGGGACTTTCGGATGATCTGATTCTGCTCTTTCTGTATGGTTGCGATGATCTCTCCAAGAACCGCTTTTTTACTCTTTGCCAGATATTTGTTCAGAAGCTCGTCAGTAGCTACAATATCCGAATCGTAAAAATCTTTTAGATGGTCGTTTTCAATCTCATAGGTACGCTTCCGCCGCAGGTCAATATGATAGGTTCCATGGTCTTTTACCGTATAGCTGCATGGTCCCAGGGCGTTCTCATAATAAACGGAAGCCACGGGAGCCCTCCAGTCTATGACCAGGGGTTCTGTACTGTCTTTGGTGATCCCCACTCTTCCCACATAGTAGGACTCCTCCCTGGGAAGCTTAGCATCCTTAAAATCAATCCGTCCGAAATAAGGCTTTTTTCTTGCCCGCTCATATCTTTGAAGCTCTCTCCGGCTCTCTCTTAACTGGGCCTGGGTATTATAAAGAAGAGACAGGCCCTCCTTGTCCTTCGGTCCGTAGGTCTCTATCAGATCATGGACATCTTCTGACAGCGTCTTTATATCCTTTCTGGTCTTTTCAAGGTTTTTCTGCGCTGTGTCGATGATAAAGGCCAGCTGTTTTTCTTCTGCTTCCCTGGACAGCCCCGGAACAGGACGGAAAGCCCTCTTTTCCTTCATATCCGGAATACCTCCTGTCATTTAATCCTTTGAATATGAAAACAAATATACTATCTGGTATATCATCTTCCCGCCTAAAATTCAACTGCTTTCTGTTATCTTTCCGTACCTGCGCCCTTCTTTCAAAATTGAACTTTTTTTATCTTTCCCTTTTATTTGTTGAACTTTTTATTTTTCTATTGAACTTCCTGCAGTTTTATACTATAATGCAATCAATCCGTTGAACTTTTGGAGGAAAAACATGTTAAAAGAAACTTTTGCGGAACGTTTAAAGACGGCCATGGACCTCCAGGGCATGAAGCAGGTAGATCTTATCCGCATCGCCTCCCGGCAGGGGGTCAAGCTTGGAAAAAGCCATATCAGTCAATATGTAAACGGGAAAACCCTTCCCAGGGAGGATATTCTTCATTTCCTGGCGGAAACCCTCCAGGTAAAGGAAGAATGGTTAACGGGAAAAGAAAATCAGACCATGGGGGAAATCGAAATGAGAGAATTTAAGAAATCATCAAAACTGGATAATGTATTATATGACGTAAGAGGGCCGGTAGTCGATGAGGCCGAGAGAATGGAAGACGCAGGTATGCAGATCCTGAAGCTGAACATTGGCAATCCTGCGCCCTTTGGCTTCAAAACCCCGGACGAGGTGATCTACGATATGCGCCGTCAGCTCACTGACTGCGAGGGCTACTCCTCTGCAAAGGGTCTGTTCTCCGCCAGGAAAGCCATCATGCAGTACGCTCAGTTAAAAAAGCTTCCCAATCTGTCTATCGAAGACATCTATACCGGAAACGGCGTCAGCGAGCTGATCAATCTTTGTATGTCCGCCCTTCTGGACAATGGAGATGAGATCCTGATCCCTTCTCCGGACTATCCTCTCTGGACAGCCTGCGCCACTTTGGCAGGGGGAAAAGCCGTTCACTATATCTGTGACGAACAGTCTGACTGGTATCCGGATATGGAAGATATCAAAAAGAAGATCACAGACCGGACGAAAGCCATTGTTATCATCAATCCCAACAATCCTACAGGGGCGCTTTACCCCAGAGAGGTCCTGCAGCAGATCGTGGATATTGCCAGAGAACATCAGCTGATCATCTTCTCCGACGAGATCTACGACCGTCTGGTCATGGACGGGGAGGAGCATGTATCCATCGCTTCCCTGGCTCCCGACCTGTTCTGCATTACCTTCAGCGGCCTTTCAAAATCCCATATGATCGCCGGCTTCCGGATCGGCTGGATGATCCTCAGCGGAAATAAGCGGATCGCAAAGGATTATATCGAAGGGCTGAAAATGCTCTCTAATATGCGTCTCTGCTCCAATGTGCCCGCCCAGTCTATTGTTCAGACAGCCTTAGGCGGCCACCAGAGCGTCAACGACTATATCCTGCCCGGAGGAAGGATCTACGAACAGCGGGAGTTTATCTACAAACAGCTTCTGGATATCCCCGGCATCAGCTGTGTAAAGCCTAAGGCCGCATTCTACATCTTCCCCAAAATGGACGTAAAGCGGTTCAATATCCTGGACGATGAAAAATTCGCCCTGGATCTCCTTCGGGAAAAGAAGATCCTGATCGTACAGGGAAGCGGCTTTAACTGGCACCAGCCGGATCATTTCCGGATCGTTTACCTGCCCCGTATCGAGGTCTTAAAAGAAGCCTCCGAAAAGCTGAAAGATTTCTTCAGTTATTACCGGCAGTAAGCTACTTTTCCTGAAACACAAACAGCCCGTCTACGGTTACCCGCAGCACCCTGGCCAGGCGGAAAGCCAAGGCCAGGGTGGGGTCATATTTGTTATTCTCTATGGCATTTACCGTCTGCCTGGACACCCCGCATTTTTTCGCCAGCTCTTCCTGGGAGATCCCCAGGTCTTTCCTCAGTTCTCTGATCTTATTCAACATATCAGCCACCATGCCTTTTCTTAAAAAATACAAGAGCGCCAAAATAAATGATCGCCGTAGCTGTCAGATGCACAAAGGGATTGATGGTCATCTCTTGTCCGGTGGCCAATCCGTCAATGATCTCAATGATCAAAGCCCCGGTCATGCCCAGAAGGGTAAAAGCGCTGGCCTTCCAGACAATAACCTGCCCTCTCTCATCTCCCGGACGGATCAGGGATATGATCATAGCAATATCCAGCGCTGCAAAGATCAACAATACCGCTGCGAAAAAGAGCAGCATTATAACATATTTCGCCATAAGGATCCCCCTTTTCAAACGTCAAATACTTTTTACATTTTCAGTGTAACTCTCCTGTATCGCCATGTCAAACATTTTTACATTTCCGTGCATTTTTCTCCTTCCTATGCTATGATGAAAATAACCGTAAAATGCAACGTGCAGTTTTCCCAGGCACAGCATAACAGGCCCGGCAAAAGGAGGCAGCCCATGGAAATTTCTTTTCTCCAGATACAAAATTTTAAATCCATAGAAAATATGATCCTCCGGGATATCGGCTCCGCTCTGATCCTGGTGGGGCAGAACAGCGTGGGAAAATCTTCCATACTTCAGGCCATTGCCGCCGCTATGGGAGAATATACTCCCGCCCCCTCGGATTTCAATACCAGAAAACAGAACATCGAAATCTCGGTTTCTCTCTCCCTGGCTCCCAGGGATCTGGAATTATTATTCCAGGCAAAAAAAGTCAGTCCCTATAAACGATGGGACTCCTGGCACCGGGATTTCTGCCAGAAGCTTCCCTCTTTTCAGAATAACCAGCTGACTTTTACCTATATTGCCAATCAGAACGGCAGTATCCGGTATCACGACGGCTTTCATAAAAATAACCGGTATATTTCCCAGATCCTTCCCTCTGTCTATTTTCTGGACAGCGAACGGAACCTGGAAAAGGTCCAGGGCAATCTCCTGTCTTTTACCGAGGACGATCTGCTGAACCAGATGCGCATGGACTGCTGTTTATTCGATCCCATGAAAAAATGCACCCACTGTTTTTCCTGTATCGGTCTTCTGAACCGGAAGACCCCGGAAGAGCTGAACGCTTTTGAGACCGAAAAGCTTCTGGAATATAAGCTGTATCATATGAATCTGAAAGACTTCTCTGACAAAGTAAATCAGTATTTCGGGAAAAACAGCGGCTATCACGGAGAGATCACCTATGACCTGACCACCCACACCGGAGAGCTTTTCCAGGTACAGGGCTATATCCGTCAGAAAAATCAGGAGGCTCCCTCCCCGGTTTCCCAGCTTGGAGAAGGCATGCGGAGCATTTACCTGTTGTCCCTTCTGGAAGCCTATATGGAAGAGGACGACCGGCTCCCCTCCCTGCTCCTTATGGAAGATCCGGAAATCTTCCTCCACCCCCAGCTCCAGAAAACCTCCGGGGAGATCCTCTACCGTCTTTCAAAAAGATGCCAGGTGATCTTTTCCACCCACTCTCCCAATCTGCTGTCTCCCTTCAGCAGCCGGCAAATCCGCCAGATCGTCCTGGACGAAAAGGGACTTCCCAGCGTCCGGGAAAAAACAAGCCTTTCCCGGGTACTGGAAGACCTGGGCTATTCCGCAGGAGATCTCCTGGGGGTGGACTTCGTCTTTATCGTAGAGGGAAAGCAGGACAAAAGCCGCCTTCCCCTGCTCCTGGAAAAATACTATTCCGAGATCTACAACGAAGACGGCAGCCTGTCCCGGGTATCCATCATCACCACCAACAGCTGCACCAATATCAAGACCTACGCAAATCTCAAATATATGAACCAGGTGTATCTGAAAGATCAGTTTCTTATGATCCGGGACGGGGATGGGAAAGACCATGAAGAGCTGGCCCGCTCCCTGTGCAGATACTACGAAGAGCGGAATCTGGAAGATGTGGACCGCCTCCCAAGAGTGACGGCAAAAAATGTCCTGGTACTGAAATATTACTCCTTTGAAAATTATTTTCTCAATCCGGAGGTTATGGCAAAGCTGGGGATCCTGAAAAGGCCGGAAGATTTCTATAAGATCCTTCTGGAGAAATGGAAAGAATATCTCCACCGGACCCGGGGAGGCCGCCATCTTCTCCAGGTATTGGGAAAGGATCTGACCACAGAGGAAGAGATCGCAAACCATATGGAAGAGATCAAGACCTATGTCCGGGGCCACGACCTTTATAATATCTTCTACGGCCCTTATAAGAAACAGGAAACCGGCCTGTTAAGAAAATATATCGATCTGGCGCCCAGGGAAGATTTCCAGGATATACTGGGAGCTGTGGAGAAGATACCGTTTTTTGAAAACAGGAAACGGACATAAAAAGACTGCCGCTTTTTCACATGGATCAGCGGCAGTCTTCGTTACTGTCCGGCAAAATTTTTATTCTTTTTCATATAATTTTCTGGAGGCCTCGTAAATGATCCTGCTTCCCTCCGTCAGCCAGGGTTCACGGGTGGTATTCAGCCAGATCATGAACCGACCTTTCTTCCCCAGTGTCTCTACCCAGTCTTCTAAAACTTTCCTTGCTTCCTCTATGGGCATATCCGGTTCCGGAACGAAATTGCTGGACTGCACCAGCCGGTCTCCGTACAGTTCCATGGTCCTTTTTTTATCGTTACTGTTATCCTGGCCCTCCCAGCAGTCAAATCCTGCCTCAATAACAGCTTCCAGAGCTTCCGGTTCTTCGATCAGATAGCAGAACGCATCTTCAAAGCTGGTAAGATCCGCTGTTCTCTCGAAGAGTCCGTTCACGATCACAAACATGGTAGGACGGTCTTTATCCAGCTTTCCTTCGTAGTTTTCTTTAAAATCTTTTTCCCAGTCTACCTTTGTCAGATCCGGAAATTCCAGTTCTTCTTCCCATTTGGTGATATCGCTGAGCCTTCTGGTACCGGGCTTTACCATACTGGCGTTGGTCAGAGGCTCATACTGCCATTCAATGCCAAACCAGTCCTTTCCTCCGGTCCATCTGGCGGCTGCATCTTTCATCACCAGCGGCTGGATAAAATTAAAATCCACATAATAATTCGGCACCCACAAAGGCTTTTCCTTTCTCATGATCCGCTCAAAATTTTCCCTTGGGGTGATCGGGGTATGAAATTTCGGGATTTTTGTGGGAGCCGTTCCGTAGGGAAGGGGAAAATCCTCTTTCCTCCAGGGATTCTGTTTCCGTTCAGGAGCTGCGGCCTTATTCTTTTCTTATGGTGTCGCCGAAAGATACCCCTATGTACGAGCAGCTTGTGGTCCGGATGTGCTCCAAAGCCGGTTTTTCTCCTCTGGTATCCAAATATGTCAGCTCTCCCAATGCTTTTATCTGCAACTTTGATACCGGTATGGAGATCTTTATCGCAGATACCTATATGCGGGACAGTGAAAATCAACAGCTGGTCCGGGTTCCTATCCGGGAAATGGACAGCACCATGGGATTTATCTACCGCAAAAACAGCGAGAATCCCCTGGTTCCCTATGTCTGCAGGCAGATCATGGAAGCATGGCTATGATCTTTTCCAGCCTGCCAAGAAAATATATCGACCTGGCGTCTAGTGAAAATTTCCATAATATACTGAGAGCTATTGAAAAGTGGGAAGTTTTATTAAAAAAATATTGCTGCTAATTACCAAAGATGGGGGATAGAGAAGAAGTATCAGACCTGCACAAGAAAATAACGTGTGAAAGTATAACGTTGAATTCACCAATTTATATGGAGCATTTATAAAAATCGTTCTATATCCCTTGCTCCATAAAGAAATCTGCGAACTTCCATCACATTTTCTATAACAACATAATAAATCACATAGTTTCTTATATAAATCCGGTAGTAGGGATATTTTCTCTTTTTTACAGAAGAATAGGCTTCAAATGCCAATGGATTATCCAAGCGTTTCAATATTGCCATTTCTACATCATTTACAAGATTTTCCGCCGCTTCCGGATTTTTTAATACGTTTGTAATATAGCTTACTGCCTCTGTCAGATCCTGCTCAAACAAAGGCAGATATCGGAGTCTGTATCTTTTATTTGCCATGGATCACACCCCTTACGTTTTGGAATACGTCATCATGGCTTAGCCTTTCTTCTGTAGTCTTTGCAATTTCATCCGCTTCATCTAGCTTTCTCTCTACATTATCCACAAGACTTGCATAGTCTTTCAGGCTCAGTACCACCATTGCTCCATATCCGTTTTTTGTCAAATATACCGGTTGCCCCTCATTGACAAGCAATTCAATTTCCGAAAATTTGTTTCTCAAATCAGAAACAGGCCTGATCTGTATCATAACGCCCTCTCCTTTCTCTGCATAACATTTATCCTTTGCATTATCTTAATTTTATCATTATCTTATCGTAATTGCAATTTTTATTTATCAAAATTTATAATTTATAATTTACCCATTCACCTTTAAATAATTGACATTGTAAACCAAACCGCATATAATTAACAAAAAGGTGGTGATATTATGGCAACAACTCCGACACAGATACGCATTGATTCAGATGTCAAAAAGAAAGCAATGGATCTATTTGATCATCTGGGACTGGATATGTCCAGTGCTGTAAACATTTTCCTTCATCAATGCATTCTCCGAGGCGGCCTTCCTTTCCATGTAGAAATACCAAATTACAGCCCGCAGACATTAGAAGCAATGGAGGAGGCTAAGCGGATCTCCCGTGATCCAAATGTAAAAGGCTATCAAAGCATGGAAGAATTAAAAAAAGCCCTGGAGGAATAAATGTACGAAGTAAAGTTTACAACTGCTTACAAAAGAAGTTATAAACTAATGAAAAAGCGTAGCTATGATCTTTCTCTTCTTGATGAAGTGATAGATCTGCTGCGACAGGGAAAAACTCTTGATAAAAAGTATCATGATCATGGATTAAGCGGCAGGTTTCATATCATTTCTATATAGAAAAACGGGCAAGAATCTATTAGCCTCTTACCCGTTTTCTGCCACTCGCTTATCTAGTACATCGTCTCGAAAATAACTACACCAAATAACTCGCCTGTTTTCCCGATTGCACAGGCCAAAAAGCCTCAGCGTAGCCCGCTACGCCTGCGTTTTTTGACCTGCACACTCGAAAAAATATCCTGCGTTATTGGTTCAGTTATTTATCGGACGATGTACTAGCCGTCATTAAGTTACTTTCTCTTCATCGATATCTTATTTGAAGTATTCCACTCCGGACTCAAAGATCTTCAGATCCTGTTCCCCATAGATATTTACAGCTACGCCGTCGCCACGTCTCTCAGAGTGGGCCATCTTGCCCAGGACACGTCCGTCGGGGCTTGTAATGCCTTCGATGGCGCAGTAGGAACCGTTCACATTCCACTCTTCGTCCATGGTAATGTTGCCGCCCAGATCACAGTACTGGGTAGCTACCTGACCGTTTTCAAAGAGCTTCTTCAGCCACTCCTCGCTGGCTACAAACCGTCCCTCTCCGTGGGAAGCAGGATTTGTGTAAACCTTTCCAAGCTCTGCTTTCTGCAGCCATGGGGATTTGTTTGTCACAACCTTTGTGTAGACCATCTTGGAAATATGGCGGCCAATGGTATTATAGGTCAGTGTAGGGGAATCCTCTGTCTGTCCTGTGATCTCCCCGTAGGGAACCAGTCCCAGCTTGATCAGAGCCTGGAAGCCGTTGCAGATACCAAGAGCCAGTCCGTCTCTCTCATTTAACAGCCGCATAACCGCCTCTTTGATCTTTGCATTCTGGAAGGCTGTGGCAAAGAACTTGGCAGATCCGTCAGGCTCGTCGCCGGCGGAGAAGCCGCCCGGGAACATGATCATCTGCGCCTGGTCAATGGCTTTTTCAAAGACTTCCACGGAATCACGGATATGCTCCGCATCCAGATTCTTGAATACCTTGGTAATAACCTTCGCTCCCGCTCTTTCAAAGGCCTTTGTGCTGTCGTACTCACAGTTGGTTCCCGGAAATACCGGAATGAACACTGTCGGCTGAGCGATCTTGTGGGAGCAGATATGCACGTCTTTGGTATCATAAAGACCTTTATCCATACTTTTGGTGGCGTCGTCTGTCTCGGAACCGGAACGTGTCTTAAAGACTTTCTCCAGAGGCGCTTTCCAGGTCTCCAGAGCCTCTGCCATGGTGATCTTCATATCCTTGTATTCCAGGCAGGCGCTGTCTGTCACTTCGCCGATCACAGTATAAGTGATGGCCAGTTCTCCCACTTTTCCGTCTGCCACTTCACAGATGATATCGCCAAATCCCGGGGAGAACAGATCTCTCTCATCTACATTATGCTCGATCTTCACGCCTTTCTGATTTCCGAAAGCCATCTTGGATACCGCTGCGGCAATGCCGTGACGGTCCAGAGCGTATGCGGAAAGGATCCTTCCGGCCTGAATGTCTTCCCGGAATTTTCCATACTGTACTTTTAAGGCTTCAAAATCCGGAAGATCATAGGCGGCTTTAGGCATTCTCAGCCATACCAGCTTGCTTCCGGCCTTTTTCAGTTCCGGTGTGATGATGTCTTTTTCTTTTGCCACATCTACTGCAAAAGATACTAAAGTAGGCGGCACGTCGATATCGTTAAAGGTTCCGGACATAGAGTCCTTGCCGCCGATAGAAGGCAGGCCAAAACCAAGCTGAGCCGCATATGCGCCAAGAAGCGCTGCAAATGGCTGGCTCCAGCGATGAGGATCTTCGGTCATTCTCCGGAAATATTCCTGGAAGGTAAAACGGATCTTACTGTAATCTCCGCCGGAAGCCACGATTCTTGCCACAGATTCTGTCACTGCGTAAACAGCTCCGTGGTATGGGCTCCAGCTGGAAAGATATGGGTCAAATCCATAGCTCATCATGGTAACCGTCTGGGTATTTCCCTTCTGCACCGGAACCTTGGCTACCATGGTCTGGGTCTCGGTAAGCTGGTATTTTCCGCCGTAAGGCATGAATACGCTTCCCGCTCCGATGGAACCGTCGAACATTTCCACCAGTCCCTTCTGGGAACAGGTATTCAGATCAGACAGAGTATCCAGCCATTTTGCCTTTACATCTCCCACATCGGAAGCTCTGTCTAAAACATTTCCTTCTTTATTTGGGATTTCCACATATACGTCGGTTTCCTGATGAGCGCCGTTGGTATCCAGGAAAGCTCTGGACAGATCCACGATGGTCTTTCCTCTCCAGTTCATCACCAGTCTGGGGCTCTCGGTGACAACCGCCACCGGCACAGCCTCCAGGTTCTCCTCCTGGGCGTAGCCGAGGAAGGTATCTACCTCTTTGGGATCTACTACTACGGCCATACGTTCCTGAGACTCGGAAATAGCAATCTCTGTGCCGTCCAGGCCGGCGTATTTCTTCGGCACCTTGTCCAGATCGATCTTCAGGCCTGCTGCCAGTTCACCGATGGCTACGGATACGCCCCCTGCGCCGAAGTCGTTACATTTCTTAATGATCCTGCTAACTTCTTCTCTCCGGAACAGTCTCTGGATCTTTCTTTCGGTAGGCGCATTTCCCTTCTGTACTTCTGCACCGCAGGTCTCGATGGATTCCTCTGTGTGGACTTTGGAAGAACCGGTTGCTCCGCCACAGCCGTCACGGCCGGTACGGCCGCCCAGAAGGATAATGATATCTCCCGGATCCGAGGTCTCCCGGATAACCGCTCTTCTCGGAGCAGCTCCCATAACTGCGCCGATCTCCATACGTTTTGCCACGTAATTGGGGTGATAGATTTCCTTTACATAACCGGTAGCCAGACCGATCTGATTTCCGTAGGAAGAGTAACCCTGGGCCGCTCCTCTCACCAGTTTCTTCTGGGGAAGTTTTCCTTTCATGGTATCTTTTACAGATACGGTTGGATCTGCCGCTCCGGTGACACGCATCGCCTGGTATACATAGGTACGGCCGGACAGAGGATCCCGGATAGCGCCTCCAAGGCAGGTAGCAGCGCCGCCGAAAGGCTCGATCTCAGTAGGATGGTTGTGGGTCTCATTTTTAAAGTTGATCAGCCACTCTTCTTCTTTTCCGTCTACATCTACAGGAACAACAATGGAGCAGGCGTTGATCTCTTCCGATTCCTCCTGATCCTGAAGCTTACCCTCTGCCTTTAATTTCTTCATAGCCATCAGGGCCAGATCCATCAGGCAGACAAATTTGTCATTCCGGTCTTTATAGATCACCTGGCGGTCCGCCAGATATTTCTCATAAGTTTTTACGATGGGATCTTTATAATCCCCTTCGCCGAACTCTACATTTTTCAATTCCGTAGAGAAGGTTGTATGACGGCAGTGATCGGACCAGTAAGTATCCAGCACCCGGATCTCTGTCATGGAAGGATCTCTCTTCTCTTCCTTCTTAAAGTAATTCTGGATATGAAGAAAATCCTTAAAGGTCATAGCCAGGTTCAGAGAAGCGTAAAGCTCTTTCAGTTTTCCTTCTTCCATATCCTGGAAGCCGTCAAAAATCTTTACGTCCTCCGGCTCTTCAAACTTTGTCACCAGAGTCTCCGGTTTCGCTGCCTCTGCCTCTCTGGAGTCCACCGGGTTAATGCAGTGGTTCTTGATGGCTTCCAGCTCTTCATCGGAAATGTTCCCTTCGATCACATAAGTAGTAGCGGAACGGATGATCGGCTCCTCGTCCTCTTTCAGGAACTGCACGCACTGTACCGCAGAATCTGCTCTCTGGTCAAACTGTCCCGGGAGATATTCCACGGAAAAGATCCTGGATCCTTTGGCCGCCTCAAAGGTTTCCTTATATAAATCATCTACAGGAGGCTCAGAAAACACACAGGTACAGGCTTTCTCAAATACCTCGTCAGAAATATTTTCCACATCATAGCGGATCAGCACCCGTACTCCCGTAACGTCCCCGATTCCCAGATAACTTTTGATCTCATGTCTCAGCTCTTTGGCCTTAACCGCAAAATCTGGTTTTTTCTCAACATAGACACGCCTTACTTCGCTCATGTAAGCTCCTTTCTGCCCCTGGGGCAATGACATTTGTATAGCACTTTATGGACTCAGTTTAACACAGTTTTCATTATAAGTAAAATTAATATGACTAATATCTTTTATAAGCTATATTCATCAGTATCTTTTTAAAAAATATATGGCCAAATCGCAGACATCTGCTTTCCTGCTCTGTAAAAACAAGTTGACAGTGCATCTTTTTCCTCTTATAGTATCTCTTAGTATTGAGAGTCTTCCTGTCCCGGCGCCGTTCAGAAGAAATTCCCGCATGCCGTACAGTATCCACATTTATCAGCGGCAAAAGAAAGGACTGTCTATGGATATCAGTTTTGAATTAT
>CALWSM010000004.1 GCA_944384185.1 uncultured Blautia sp.
GAACTATAATAGGAGGTAATGATATGGAATACCGCACAATGGAAAAATTAGGGGTCTCCCCCTCTCTTCTGGGATTTGGCTGCATGCGATTTCCTTTAAATCCCGACGGCTCTATCTGTGAAGCTCAGGCAGAAGAAATGCTGGATGCCGCCATCAAAGCCGGGGTAACTTATATAGATACTGCTTACCCCTATCACAACGGAGAAAGCGAGCCTTTCCTGGGAAAAGTTTTAAAAAAATATGACCGCAAGAGTTTCTTTCTTGCCACCAAGCTTCCCATGTGGGATGTAAACTCTTTAGAGGATGCAAAAAGGATCTTCCAGGAGCAGCTGGAACGCCTTCAGACGGAATACATAGATTTCTATCTTCTCCACTGCCTGGATAAAGAAAAATGGGAGAAAACCTTAAAGCTGGAGCTGATCCCTTATATGGAAGAATTACAGAAGCAGGGAAAGATCCGTTTCTTCGGATTTTCCTTCCATGATGATTTTGAAGTTTTTAAGACCATCCTCACTTACCGGAACTGGGATTTCTGCCAGATACAATATAATTACGCAGACACGGACATCCAGGCCGGGGACAGAGGCTATGACCTGGCGGAAGAGCTGGGAGTCCCCATGGTGATCATGGAGCCTGTAAAGGGAGGCGCTCTGGCTTCTCTTCCTGAAGAAGTGACTGTTCCCTTTAAAGACTACAATCCTGAGGCAAGCACCGCTTCCTGGGCTCTCCGGTGGGTTGCCAGCAAGCCCAATGTAAAAGTGGTCTTAAGCGGAATGTCCACCCCGGAACAGGTGGCAGACAATCTCCAGACCTTCCAGGACTTCCAGCCTCTTTCTCTGAAGGAAAAAGAGCTGGTAGCCGAGGTTTCCAGCCTGATCAAGCAACGGACCCGAAACGGCTGTACCGGCTGCGCCTACTGTATGCCCTGTCCTTTCGGCGTAAATATTCCCCGAAACTTCCATATCTGGAATGAACTGGGTATGTATGGAAATGCAGCTGGTGCAAAGCAGGCTTATTTCAAAGATCTGACAGAAAAGGAACGGGCAGATCAGTGCCACGAATGCGGCAAATGCGAGGAAGTCTGTCCTCAGGGTCTTTCTATCCGGGAAAATCTGAAAGAAGTAGCCAAAGAGATGGAAGCTCTGAAGTAACTTTCCATTAACAAAGATCATCCTCAGGCCGGCCTCCGCCAGGCGCACCAAAAAGAGCTGCAGATCGGGGATTTCCCCTGATCCGCAGCCCTTTTTAACTTCTATGGAAAAACCCTTCCGCCTTTCCATAAGCATTTCTGCTGTTTCTTATTTTGTTTCCAGATCGAATCCGAAGTATCTCACTGCATTGTTGTAGGAAATACCTTTCACGATCTTTTCCAGATTCTTCATATCTTTGGGGTATTCCCCATTTTCTACCCAGCCGCCGATGAGCTCGCACATGATCCTTCTGAAATACTCATGTCTCGGATAGGACAGGAAGCTTCTGGAGTCTGTGAGCATTCCGATGAAGTTGCCCAGCAGTCCCAGGTTTGCCAGAGATGTCATCTGCTTCATCATACCGGTCTTATTGTCATTAAACCACCAGCCGGAACCCTGCTGGATCTTCCCGATAGCGTCGCTGTTCTGGAAGCAGCCGATGATCGTGCCGATCACCTCATCATCTGCCGGATTCAGGCTGTAGATAATGGTTTTCGGCATCTTTCCGGTATCGTAAACTGCATTTAAGAAATCTGCCAGCTGATCGGCAGGTGTATAATTGCTGATGCAGTCAAATCCGGTATCCGGGCCCAGCTTTGCATACATGGCCTTATTGTTATCTCTCTTACAGCCGTAATGAAGCTGCATTACCCAGCCTTTTTCCCCGTACTGCGGAGCCAGGAAGAGCATAAAGGCTGTTTTAAATTTGGCAGCGTCTTCCTTGGAAACAGGCGCTCCGGCCAAAGCTCCCTGGAAGATCTTCTCTACTTCTTCTTCAGAAGCAGGGGCATACATCACATAGTCCAGACCATGGTCGGAAACCAGGCAGCCCATGCTGTGGAAGAATTCCATTCTCTTCTTCAGGGCTTCTTTCAGATCCGCAAAGGTCCTGATCTCTACGCCGGAAACCTCTGCCAGCTTCCGGATGTATTCCTGATAGCCCGGTTTTTCCAGATTCATAGCCTTATCCGGTCTCCAGGCCGGAAGAACCTGCACGTCAAAAGACTCGTCCTCTTTGATCACCTTATGCCATTTCAGATCGTCTACCGGATCATCTGTAGTACACAGAAGGGTAACATTGGACTGTCTGATCAGGTTCCGCACGCTCATGGAATCCTCCTGAAGCTTTGCATTGCACAGATTCCATACCTCTTCTGCTGTCTCGCTGTTGAGGACGCCGGTATAGCCGAAAAATCTCTGCAATTCCAGATGGCTCCAGTGGAACAGAGGATTTCCGATGGCTTTTTCCAGGGTTTCCGCCCATTTCTGGAATTTTTCTCTGTCCGGCGCATCTCCGGTGATATAATACTCTTCCACGCCGTTAGAACGCATCTGGCGCCATTTGTAATGGTCGCCGCCCAGCCATACCTGGGTAATATTCTCAAATTTCCGGTCTTCTGCGATCTCCTGCGGATTGATATGGCAGTGATAATCCAATACAGGAACCTGGGCCGCAAAATCGTGGTACAGCTCTTTGGCTGTCTCAGTACTCAGTAAAAAGTCCTTATCCATAAATGGTTTCATAATACAAACCTCCTTTTCTAATAATTTACAAAATTTTTCAGGTATCTGTCAACATATCCTGTAAGATTTACGAAAAATTCTAAAAACCGGTCATACCCCTTTATACGTAGCCCATCAGGCTTGGCAGCCACAGACTGAGCTGAGGGATATAAGTTACCAGCATCAGTACGATAAAGATGGCCAGGAAATACCAGAGAAGCTGGCGGAATACGGTCTCGATCTTCACCTTTCCTACCTTAACTCCTACAAACAGGGTAGTTCCCACAGGAGGCGTGATGGTTCCGATACAAAGATTGAAGATCATCATAATACCAAAGTGGATGGTGTTCATTCCCAGGGCTGTGCATACCGGCAGGAAGATCGGCGTAAAGATCAGGCAGGCCGGTGTCATGTCCATAAAAGTACCTACGATCAGCAGGATGATATTGATGATAAACAGGATCACAAATTTGTTGTCGCTGATAGCCAGCAGCCCCTCAGAAACCAGTGACGGGATATTGGTGAAAGCCATAACCCAGGACATAATGCTGGAAACGCCGATCAGGAAAATAATGATACCGGTCATCTCAGCGCTTTCCTTGAGGATCTGGGGGATCTCTTTGAGCTTAATGGATTTATAGCCGAAGAGAGACAGGAGCAGACTGTATACCACTGCTACCACGGAGCCTTCCGTTGCTGTAAAAATTCCCCGGATAATACCGCCGATAACGATGATGATCAGCAGCAGGCAGGGAATCGCTTCAAAGAGGACTCTGATCTTTTCTTTTCCGGTAAACTTGCTGGTGCTTCTGTAGCCTTTTTTCTTGGCGATAAAATAGATCACCACCATACAGGCCAGTCCCCAGAGGATACCCGGGATATAGCCAGCCATAAACAGAGCCGCCACAGAGGTACCTCCGCTGACCAGAGAAAAGGTGATCATAACATTGCTAGGAGGGATCAGAAGCCCTGTAGGAGCTGTGGCAATATTGGCTGCTGCGGAAAAGTTGGGGTCATAGCCTTCATCCTTCTCGATAGGGCCGATGATGGAACCCATAGCGGAAGCCGCCGCCGTACCGGAACCGGAAATGGCGCCGAAAAGCATATTTGCCACAACGTTTGTGTGTGCCAGTGCTCCGGGAGCACGTCCTGTAACTAATTTTGCAAGGTTGATCAGACGGACTGCGATACCGCCCTTATTCATAATATTTCCCGCCAGGATAAAGAAGGGAATGGCCAGCAGGCTGAACACAGAGATACCGGAGAAAATTCTCTGGGCTCCTGTCAGAACCGCAACACTGGTATCCATAACAGGCAGGATCGCACAAATGGAGGAAATTCCAAGGGCAACTGCGATGGGCACTCCGGCGATCAGCATGATCACCAGCAGTACCAGAATAATTAAACCTGAAAGTAATGCTGTACTCATATTTTATCTCCTTTCCTATTCTTCTGTGGGCCTGCGGTCAATTCCCATTGCCAGGTCAATGATATTCAGGACCGAATAAATTGCGATCAGAACACCGGAAAGGGGAACCACAATATAAACCACGCCCATGGGTATGCCGAGAGAGGCTGTTACCTGGGTCATGGAAAGCTGCATGATGGTATAGCCGCCCCAGATCATAACACTCACCGAGAAGATCATGATCATCAGTTCAATGACGATCTCCAGGATCTTCTTCGGAACTCCTGTGAGCTTATCCGCAATAAAGCCCATGCGCATATGATCTCTTTTTCCGAATACCAATGCGGAGGATAAAAGGGCCATCCAGGAAAAGCTGTAGGTCAGAAGCTCTTCGGAAACTGTACTTGGGCTGTTAAAAAAGTAGCGTGTCACGATCTGATATGTGCCGACCACTACCATGGCCGCAAATACAATGGCGCAGGCAGAACTCAGCACAACATCGATCACTTTTCTGATTTTTTCTAAGATTTTCATAATCATTCCGCCTCCTCGTCTGTATATTTCTCATTGATCTCCTGAATATGGTCATAGATATCGCCGATATGGGCATTATCCGCCAGCATATCTTCCTGGACATCAGCCACCTGGTCTTTAAAGGCCTGGATATCTACGTCGATAAATTCCACGCCCATATCTTCTTCTGCGATCTTTTTGGCTTCTTCAACCTGGCCGTCCCACTCTTCCAGCTCTACTTCTGTGGAAAGCCTGGCAGCCTCTTCAAATATTTCCCGTTCTTCATCGCTTAAGCTGTTCAGGAATTTCAGGTTGCCGATGAGCATATCCGGAACCATCTGGTGTTTATTGTAGGAAAAATACTTTGCCACCTCGCCGTGTTTGTTGTTGGTCAGGGCAAGCTCATTATTCTCAGCGCCGTCAATCACGCCCTGCTGGATAGCCGTATAAACTTCTCCAAAGCTCATAGGAGAAGCGGCGGCGCCAAAAGCTTCCATCATCTGTACGCTGGCCGGACTCTGCTGCACGCGGATCTTCAGCCCCTTTAAATCCTCCGGGGTATTGATAGGCGTCTTGGCGTAAAAATTCCTGGTACCTGCATTGTACCAGGTAAGTACACGGAATCCCGCTTCATCGGTAGATTCATAGATCTGGTTCATATATTCGGTGTCATTCATAACCTCATGATAGGCCTCTTCCGAAGTAAACAGGTATGGCATACTGAAAATCTCATACACATCTGCAAAAGTCTCCAGGTTTGCAGTACCTGCCACAACAAAGTCGATCGCTCCCGTCTGAGTCAGTTCGATCGCTCTCTGGGCAGCGCCCAGAATCTCGTTGGGGAAAATCTGCACTTCATATTTATCTCCCAGATTCTCCTCCACATATTCCTTGAATTTCAAGAGCCCGATATGTTCCGGGTGGGTCTCAGACTGGGCGTGGGAGATACGAATGATCCTTTTTCCTCCGGTAACGGAAGAGCAGCCGCTCATTCCCAGCAACGTGGTAATCCCCATCGTCACACATAGGGCTGCGGCCAAAATTCTTTTTAAACCTTTCATATTCTTTTTCCTTCCATATATGTCTTAAAAATTTGTAGTACGGCGCTTTACAAAACAGCAGGGGATGGTTTTTTTATGCCGTACCGGATGGCCGTTTAAGACCATCATCATGGAGTCTACAGCAGTTTTGCAAAGCATCTCGCTGCGGCTGTCTATACTGGACAGCTCCGGTTCACAGCAAACGGCAAGCTCTGAGTTGTTAAAACCTATGATATTGATATCCTCCGGAACCGAAAGGCCCTTTTGTCTGGCATATTTCACAGCGCCCACCGCCAGTCCGTCGTCTGTAGCCACCACTGCGTCAAATTCCAGATCCTCCTGCTCCAGAAGCCTGTCCCGGACCTTCAGTATCTTATTCTCCTCAAAGATCTCCAGCTCTTTCCGTACGGGAAGATCATTATCCCGCAGCGCTTCCTCATAACCTCTCATTTTCTCTGCGGCGCTGTAAGAATTGGAATCGTACAAAAACAAAATACGTTTCCTTCCGGCTTCTGTCAAAGCGCAAACGGTATCATACATGATCTGATAATTATCAGAAAGAACGCAGTATACTCCCTTGCAGTGGATATACCCATTGATCAGAAAAACCGGAACCTCCCTGGCTGCTCTGGCGATATATTTTGTAGAAGCTTCCTCTCCGTCTCCCGCATAGTTGGAGCCTACCAGCAGCAGGGCGTCAATACGCTTTTGCAGGATAAGCTCTACAGCGTTTACCTTATCCTGATACTGGTATCCGCTGCAGTATAAGATACAGTCGTAACCGTATGTGCGCAGGCTTTTCTCCAGATATGCCACAGAGCCTGCCATATAGTCGTCAGAGACATCGGGACAGATGATCCCCACGGTTTTCATGGAATTCAGCCCCAGACCTCTGGCGAATACGTTGGGCGTATAATGGTTTTCTTCCATAATCGCCCGTACCCTTGCTTTTGTTTTTTCGCTGACCTTAGGGCTGTCGTTTACTACTCTGGATACGGTAGCGATAGATACACCCGCAAGCTCTGCGATATCATAGATATTCATGTATATATTTTCACTTCCTTTGCTGTAATATGATGTAAGCCCTTACATCTTTACTTTATTATAATCCCTGGTTTTCTCCATTGCAAAGATTTTTTAGCCTGAATTTTTCACAGTTTTTCCGCTTATTTTTTATGCATTTTTCATATTTTTACTTTTTTTGAAAAATATCTATTGACTCCTCTTCTTTTTAGGATTACATTTAATGTAAGCCCTTACATTTTTGACTCACTTGGTAATTGCATTTGTTGCAGGAGGAATATCAAAATGCAAAAATACATTAAGATCCACCCGGCGGACAAGGTTGCCGTAGCCCTCTGTCCCCTGCCGGCGGGAACCCTGGTTTCCATTGATCATAAGGAGATCACCCTTTCCGAAGATATCCCCCAGGGACATAAATTTGCTCTCTGCGATCTGGCTCAGGACGAACCGGTGATCAAATACGGCTATCCCATCGGCCTGACAAAAGAGCCGATAAAAGCCGGTTCCTGGGTCCACGTACATAATATGAAGACCGCTCTGGGAGATCTCCTTACTTATACTTATGAAAAACAGGATACAGCTCTCGCTCCTACAGAGGAAGGTTTTTTTCAGGGCTATAAAAGGCCGGACGGCAAAGTGGGGGTACGCAATGAGATCTGGATCATCCCTACTGTGGGCTGCGTCAATAATGTGGCAGAAGCTATTGAAAAGCAGGCCCAGTCTCTGAAAAAAGGAAGTATCGAAGCCATCGCCGCATTTCCCCATCCTTACGGCTGCTCCCAGATGGGAGAGGATCAGGAAAATACCCGCCGGATCCTTGCCGACCTGATCACCCATCCCAACGCAGGGGGAGTTCTGGTCCTGGGACTTGGCTGTGAGAACAGCAATATTGACGTCCTGAAAGACTACATCGGAGACTATGATGAGAAACGGGTAAAATTTCTGGTATGCCAGGAATCCGAGGACGAGGTGGCAGACGCCCTGAAGCTGATCGAAGAATTAGTGGAGTATGGGGCTCCTGCCAGAAGAGAGCCTGTAAGCTGCAGTGAACTGATCATCGGCATGAAATGCGGAGGCTCCGACGGCCTGTCCGGGATCACTGCAAATCCCACGGTGGGCGCCTTCTCCGACCTTCTGATCTCAAAAGGAGGAACCACCATCCTGACAGAGGTGCCCGAAATGTTCGGTGCGGAAACCCTTTTGATGAACCGCTGTGAGAACCGGGAATTATTTGAAAAAACGGTCAAGCTCATCAACGACTTTAAGAATTATTTTAAACGTCATGATCAGACCATCTATGAAAATCCTTCTCCCGGAAATAAGAAAGGCGGCATCTCCACCCTGGAGGATAAATCTATGGGCTGTACACAGAAATCCGGCAGTGCTCCGGTGCGGGGAGTCCTGGCCTATGGGGAAAAGGTCTGCGAGAAGGGCCTGAACCTTTTAAGCGCTCCCGGAAACGATCTGGTTGCCTCTACTGCCCTTGCGGCTGCCGGCGCCCATATCGTGCTTTTCACCACCGGCAGAGGAACGCCTTTTGCTTCCCCTGTGCCTACGGTTAAGATTTCCAGCAACACGGCTCTTTCTGATAAGAAGTCCAACTGGATCGACTTTAACTGTGGGACCATGGTGGAAGGAACGGACCTATCGGTTCTGGGCAGACAGCTTTTTGATTATGTCCTGGCTGTGGCCTCCGGCGAGGAAGTCAAGTCAGAAAAAGCCGGCTATCATGATATGGCGATTTTTAAACAGGGGGTAACCCTGTAACAAACTTCCCACATTTCGTCTGAAGAAAAAAGGAGACATGGATTATGAAAAAATTAAGCTATGGAACCCTGGAAGAACAGGGTTATGAAGGATATCTTTTGAAGGAAGCTCCGGAACGGGTGCTTCAGTTCGGAGAAGGAAATTTTCTCCGGGCCTTTGTGGATTATTTCATCGACATGATGAATGAAAAAGCAGGTTTTAACAGTAAGGTTGTCCTGGTACAGCCTATTGCCAATCACAGCGGTTTCAGTCTGGCGGATGTGATCAATGAGCAGGAAGGTCTCTATACCCTGTATTTAAGAGGCTTTGAAAACGGACAGAAGGTCAATGACAAGAGGATCATCTCCTGTGTCAGCCGTTGTCTGAACGTGCACAGTGATTATGAACAGGTAATGGCCTGCGCCGAGAATCCGGATCTGCGCTTTATTGCATGTAACACCACAGAGGCAGGCATTGCCTACGATCCCTCCTGTAAATTTACCGAAACCCCTCCTTCCAGCTATCCCGCCAAGCTGACCCAGTTCCTCTACCGCCGTTTCCAGGCTTTTGGAAACCAGGAGGGAAAAGGCTTTGTCATTCTGGCCTGCGAGCTCATTGACAACAACGGAAAAGAGCTGGAAAAATGTGTGCTGAAATATGCAAAGCAGTGGGAGCTTGGAGAGGATTTCCTCCAGTGGATCGAAAAGGAAAATATCTTCTGTTCTACCCTGGTAGACCGGATCGTTACCGGTTATCCCAGAGCTGAGGCTGCCGCTATCAATGAAGAAAACGGATATGAGGACAATCTCATCGATACCGGAGAAGTCTTTGGCTTCTGGGTGATTGAAGGCCCTCAGTCTTTGAAGGAGGAGCTTCCCTTTGCCAAGGCCGGCCTTCCTGTTCTGATCACCGATGATCATAAGCCTTATAAGCAGAGAAAAGTCCGCATCCTCAACGGCGCCCATACCTCTATGGTCCTTGGGGCTTATCTGGCAGGCCAGGATATTGTCCGGGACTGTATGCATGACGATACGATCCTGGATTTTATGAATAAAACCATCTATGAAGAGATCATTCCGACTCTGTCTCTCTCCGAAGAAGACTGTAAAGACTTTGCCGCCGCAGTAACAGAGCGTTTCAAGAATCCCTTCATTGACCACGCTCTCCTGTCCATCTCCCTGAACTCCACTTCCAAATGGAGAGCCCGGGTACTGCCTTCCCTGGAGGGATATGTGGAAAAATTCCATAAGCTGCCGGCCTGCATCACTGCTTCCTTTGCTTTCTATATCCAGTTCTATCGGGGCACCGAGCTGACAGACGCCGGTCTGGCGGCAGTACGGCCCAAAGGAGACGCCTATACCATCTCTGACGACCGGTCTGTACTGGAATTTTATTACGCACACAGAGAGGATTCTGCAAAAGATCTGGTACATGCCGTATGCGCCAATACGGATTTCTGGGGTAAAGATCTGACAGAGATCCCGGGCTTTGAAGAGGAAGTCGCCAGGATCCTGGAATATGTGGAAAAGAACGGTACTTACAGTGAAATGAAAGCCTGCCTGTAAAATTACAGGCAGCGCCTCCCCTCTTTTCCGATAAGGCCCCATCTTGTATTTACAGACGGCCCTGTGTTAGAATAAAGCGGAAAAGAATTCAGAGGAAAAGAGGTAGAAGACCATGAAGGTACGAATGGCTCAGGAAAAAGACATCCCACGGATCCACAGCTTGCTGGCTCAGGTGGCCATGGTCCATCACAAAGGCAGGCCGGATCTGTTTAAACCGGGGAAAAGCAAGTATACCGATGAAGAATTAAAAATCCTCCTTCAGGACAGCAGCCGCCCTATACTGGCGGCAGTAGATGAAAAGGACTGTATGCAGGGATATGCCTTCTGTATATTCCAGCAGTATCAGGATCACAATATCATGACAGATATTAAGACCCTGTATATCGACGATCTCTGTGTGGACGAGACTATGCGGGGAAAGCACATCGGAAGGCTGCTGTATAACGCCGCTCTGGCTTACGCCAGGGAACATGGCTGCTATAATCTGACCCTGAATGTGTGGAGCTGTAATGAAAGCGCCATGAAATTCTATGAATCCTGCGGTCTGAAGCCTCAGAAAGTAGGAATGGAAGTAATCCTTTAAAGCCGGCGCCCGTATCCGGATATAACAAAAAGCGTCATGGAACAGATTGCTGAAAGTTTTTCAAAAATCTGTTTCATGACGCCTTTTCTATTCTCCGTCTCCGGTTCTTTACCACTCCAGCAGAGAAGCGCCCCAGGTCAGCCCTGCGCCGAATCCGGAAAGAACGATCTTGTCTCCTCTTTCCAGCATGCCCTTTCGGTTCATTTCATCTAAAAGGATGGGAATGCTCGCCGCAGATGTGTTCCCGTAAAAATGAAGGTTCATAGGGAATTTCTCCTCCGGCTCTTTCATTCTCCTGGCCACGCTGTCGATGATCCTGCTGTTTGCCTGATGGAGTACATAATACTTGATCTCTTCCCTGGCGGTCCCTGTTTTTTCCAGAAGTGTTCCGATACACTCCGGAACCTTTTTGACAGCAAATTTAAACACCGGCTGTCCTTCCATATAGATGTAATCCGTCTTCTGTTCATTTGGGGACAGGAAATTACCGGTTTCCCTGGCTTTGCAGGTAAGCACCGATCCCTGACCGCCATCGGAATACTGGACCATATCGATCATTCCCCGGTCCTCTGCCTGGATCAGGGCGGCTCCCGCCCCGTCTCCGAAAAGAACACAGGTGCTTCTGTCTTCCCAGTCAACCAGTTTGGACATGGTTTCCGCTCCCACAAGAAGGGCTTTCTTATAAACCCCGGCTTTCATATATGCCTGTACCGTATTCAGGCCAAAAAGAAATCCTGAGCAGGCGGCGCTGAGATCAAAGGCCACTGCATTTACCGCTCCCAGAGCCTTCTGCACACAGCAGGCAGTATTGGGAAAGAAATAATCCGGAGAACAGGTGGCTACAATGATCAGATCCAGCTCTGACGGATCTGTGTCTCCGTCCTCCAACGCCTTCTTTGCTGCAGCCACAGACATGGAAACTGTGGTTTCTTCACCGGCAAGTCTCCTTTCTTTGATCCCTGTACGGCTGGAAATCCACTCATCGTTAGTCTCCACCACTTTGGACAGATCGTCGTTTGTTACCTTATGGACGGGAACAGAACTCCCGGTTCCGATAATTCTAGCTGTCATAGCTTTACCTCTATATCATCCCATTGTTTTTTATTTCAAATATTTTGATATACAAAATATTCTTTTCTTAGTATACAGGAGTTCCTAAGCTTTGTCAATTATCCTGTGTAGTATTCTCGTCATTATATATTTTCCGGATTTCTTTGGACAATTCCCGGTTCAGATTATCCAGATCGATCCTCTCTCCCTGCCGTCTTCCATAACCTGCAGATGCTTCTGCCCTTTCATACAGTTTCTGCCGCTCTTTTTTCCTGGCTTCATAGATTTCTTCCAGGTCTTCGTCATCATAATCCTCTGCATCAAAGTGATCCTTCTTAGGCTTGCTCTTCTTGGGTACTGTCTTTTTCGGCGCTGTCTTTTTCGGCGCTTCCATCTCAGATTCTTTTTCTGAGTTCCAGGCTCTGCTGCTGTTTCTATAAGGCAGCGCCTGAACAAGGGCTCCGAAAACCGCCAGTACCAGTCCCAACAGGATCTGGGCGGCCATGGAGTCTACTCCCGCTATTGCCAGAAGCAGTCCCATTCCTCCGATCCCCCCGCAAAAAGCGGTGATCGCAATTACCATCTGCCGCTCATATCCCAAAGCCAGGGTACCGGCGAAAACGCCTATGACCAGAACGATCAGATGGGTCATCAGGGAAGGGCTGTCCAGCATGGTAATGGCCATAAAATATACCAGGCCTGTGCACATGACAAAAACTCCCAGTTTATAAAACACCCAGGCCAGCAGACAGAGGATCAGGGCGCATCCTGCTCCTGCAGCCAGAGCCAGCGTCCAGTCTCCCAGTATACGATAGCCTGCCGCCGTGCCTCCTGCGCCTCCCGCCGCCAGTCCCAGAAGACACCCCCAGACTTTTCGCAAACGGTATCCTATAAAACAGTTGAGAAGTGCAAAAACTGCTCCGACAAAAGTAAACACGATCCTATATTCTTGAGGCGTCTGCTCCCACAGGTTCATTATATTTTCCCAAACCTGTTCTATCTGCATTGTCATAACTTTCTACTTTCCTTTCAAATATACATGCTTAATATACCTCAGAGTTTCTTTTTCCCCTCTCACAGCAAGCATCCGGAGAAGCATCTCCAGATCTTCATTGGTTTTTTTATGGACAAACCACAGCCGGTCTCTGCTTTTCAGGAAATATTCCAGCGGCGCTGCGTCTGTATAAGTATCAGGATGATAATTTCTGGATGCGCTGATCCGGTCCATTACCATCTCTGCAATATATTTTCTGGGCATGGGCACGCCCCGTATGATGGTATCGCAGTCAATGCCGTAATCCACCCAGTGTTCAAAATGATGCTTATTTCTCCCATAATGATGGATCCAGGAAGTGGAAAGTCCTGTAGCTTCCCTCTCCGCATTATTGGGGCTCCGGTTGCCCTGATAATATCTGCATCCCACAGAGAACTCTGTCCAGGAATACTTGGACAGGTCATGAAGGAGCCCCTGTTTATAAAGTCCAATTTTAAAACAATATTTCATTACTAAAAGCTTGTGCCTTGTAATCGTCTTAAAATGTTGCCAGACCCGCATGCTTTTTCATCCTGCTTTCCTGTTAAAATAATAATTGTCCTTGGAGGGATCTCTATGGTTTTCTCCTTCAGATTTTCCTCATCCGGCACAAATTCCCCGGATTCTTCCTCATTCGTCGCCATAACCTTTCTCCAGCATATCTCCCTGGAGGCTCCCGGCAGGGCTATCTCATGGGGCATCCAGTGGAAATTGCAGGCCAGGAAGATAAAATCCCGGTCCTGTCCCGCATAATCTCCGCAGTACATGATCCCCAGATATCTCTGGCTTCTGCCTCTATCCAGATACCAGGCCTGTTCTCCGTGATAAGAAATATCCGGATATCCCAGGGCTTTGTAATCCGTTCCCTTTGGTTCTGTTTCCATGTGAAGGAGAGGATTCTTCTTCCGGAATGCGATGGCCTTTTTCACAAAGTCCAGAAGCTTTCCATTTTTCTTCCGGCCTCTCCAGTCTATCCAGCCAATCTCGTTATCCTGGCACCACACGTTATTATTTCCCTTCTGGGAATTCCCCCATTCATCCCCCTGGAAGATCATGGGCGTCCCCTGAGAAAACAGCAGCATGGCAAAGGCGTTTTTCAGCTGACGGAAACGGAGCTGCCGGATATTCTGCTTTCTGGTAGGCCCTTCCGCCCCGCAGTTCCAGGTACAATTGTATTCCAGACCATCCTGGTTATCCTCTCCGTTCGCCTCATTATGCCGTTCCTCATAGGCTACCATATCCGCCATCGTAAATCCGTCCTGATCCGCCATATAATTGACCACTCCGTTAAAGGAGGGGTTTCTCCGGATACGGAACAAAAACTCTCCCATCATGTTTTCGTCCCCTTTCAGCATATGGCGCATACAGTAAAGGAATCCTTCATTATATTCCCCTGCGTTTTTATAAAAAAGCTTCCTTCCCCCCAGTATCCGTTCCCCGTCTACGTCATGGAAAAAAAGCTTGGTCCCGGACAGATAGGGGTCTTTCATAAACAGCTCGGGACAGATTCCCTTTCCCATAAAATGAAAGCCATCGATATGGTATTCCCGCTTCCAGAACCGGATGATCTCCAGCATTTCCGAAGGCGCCGTATCTTCTTCAAAATAAAACTCCATAAGGCATTCCAGTCCCCCCTGATGAAGACTGTCCACCATATGCTTAAACTCCTGAACAGGATTGTTCGTAGCGCAGAAAGCAGACTTAGGGGCGTAATAGCAGGCGTCTCCCGTGTATCCCCAGCAGTTTATCCGGGGCTTTTCATCTTTTTTTCTCTTTTCTTCCGTATAGGAGTACAAACGGTCCCGTCTCCTGATCCGCAGCCGTTCCCGGTATTCGTAGGCCGGCATAAGGAGCACCGCCGTAATTCCCAGTTCCTGGAAATAAGGGATCTTATGTTCCAGGGCCTGGAAGGTTCCCTTTTTTCTCACTCCGGAGCTTTTATGCATGGTAAAGCTTCTGACCTGAAGCTTATACAGTACAGACTCCGACAGGATTCTGGGTTCTCTCTTTTTTTCTTTCCACATATAGCGGTCTGTTTTCCAGCCGCAGCACAGATTTCCGGAAATTTCTTCTCCGAATCCCTGTACATTGCACAGATACCTGGCTCTTGGATCCTGGATTATTTCTCCGTCGATCCGATAATTATACCTTATCTCTTCCCGGATCCCTTTCACTTTTACAGAGAGGAGTTCCCCCTCTCTGCTCTCTTCCGGGAGGGGAATTTCCAGCTTTTCCTCTTCCTTCCCGTATAAGATCAGAGAAGCTTTTGATCCCCGGGGAACCTCCAGGGAAAATTCATAGCCGTCCGGAAGCCTGCGGACTCCCGGAGAACAGGAACATCCCGGACCTGTCTGTACTTTTTCTTTCTTCTCTTTTCCTGCAGTATTCAAACCGGCACCTCATTTCTTTTTCTCAATGGATAATCTTATCAGTCTTATTCTCTTTTTCTGTACATGCCTTTTCCATATAATCATATACAGCCGGCGCATCCATCTCATCGGTCATGGTGACAATGATGTCCCCCGCCATGAGTATGGTCCTCCCTCTGGGGATCAATTCTGCCTCGTTTCTCCTCACCGCTACGATCAGACAATTCCTGGGCCATTGTATCTGCTGGACCATCTTACCCTGCAGCGGACTTCCATAGCAGACTACAAATTCCTGTAAAATTTTTTCCCCTGTTTTTTCTGTTACCTTCTGTCCTCTTCTTCTCAAAAGATTATTAAGAAGACTCTCGTAGATAGGCTCTGATCTCACCCAGGAAGCCACCAGATAGGCGGTAATGGAGATCAGGGACATAGACAGCATCTGGCTGACCTGGCCTGTCATCTCAAATATCAGTATGATCCCTGTAATAGGCGCTCTGACGATGGCTGTAAAATATCCCGCCATAGCCAGGAGTACAAAATTACTGATATAGGAGGGATCCAGCCCCATATACCGGGCGGCAAAGGTTCCATAGCTTCCACCGATAAGAGCTCCCAATACCAGAAGAGGAAAAAAGATCCCTCCCGGCGCTCCGGAGCCAAAGGAGATCAGGGAAAACACAAATTTCAGGGCCAGAAGCCCTAAGAGGGTTCCCAGAAGCATTTCTCCTCCCGCCGCCGTCTCGATGAGATCGTGTCCGCTTCCCAGAACCTGAGGCGCAAAGATCCCCAGGATCCCGGCCAGAAGGAAGGGGATCAGAAGACGGCTGGTCTCATTGAGTCTTTTCGCCTTATAATAAAGGTTCTGGACCCATAACGTCATTTTATTGTAAAAAGCTCCCAGCAGTCCCAGGATAACGCCAAGGATCAGGATATATCCGTAATACCGGGGCTGTATTTCCGCACCGATGTCAAACTGAAATACGGAACGGAAGCCTAAAAACTGACTGGAAACATAATCTGCCGTAATGGAAGCGGTCATCACCGAAACCAGAACGGAAACCGAAAAATTTTTATGTATTTCTTCCAGGGAAAACATCACCCCTGCCAGAGGCGCATGAAAGGCTGCCGCCAATCCGGCGCTGGCCCCGCAGGTGAGCAGATATTTTTCCTCTGTCTTTCCCCTGTCCAGGACTTTGGATACCGCCTTTCCTGTCATGGCGCCGATCTGTATAGATGGGCCTTCTCTTCCAAGGGACAATCCAGCCAGCAGAGAAAGAAAACCTCCCAGGAATTTAGCGGGAAGCACCCTCCACCAGACCTGTTCCAGTTTTCCGGTCATTTCTCCCTCCACCTGAGGGATACCGCTGCCGGAGATCATGGGTTCCCATTTCACCAGCTTTCCCACAATGCAGGCCATAAGGAACAGGAGAACAAACCATACTCCTGCCGCCACGGGATTTCCTCTGGCATAGTCCAGGATCCCATTCATAGCTACGCCTGCATACTCCAGAAGGACCCGGTAAAGCAGCACCACCAGACCGGCGATCAGTCCTACCAGGAACCCCTCCCCTGTCAAAATAGTCTTAAAATGTTCTGCCCTGCGGATCGTGTGGGTGGCGTCCTTCTTCATCTTCGGGAACCTCCTTGCCAAGAATCTGCTCCGCCGGTTATGGCGGAGCCGCTCCTCATAGGAGCTATAACCATTTTCATTATACGTGTCCCCCTATAAAAATGCAAATTCTTTTAGCCTCCGGTTTCATTGCATTCTTCGGCCGTATCTGATAAAATAATGAAAGATCTGGATTTTCTGTCCCTTCTCCGGCCAGAGATCTGTGATATCTTATTAAGAAAATTCAAAAGAGAGGTCTAAACATGAGTGAAGAAACCTATACAACCGATATCGGCGCATGTAAGCCCAGTGACTGCGCTTCCTGCACGGCCGACTGCTCCAGCGCCGGCGGAAAGAACTCCGGCACTATCCCCAGAGTTCCCAATCCGACCATCAAACTGACCCTGGAAGACGATACGGTACTGGAATGTGCGGTTCTTACCACCTTCCCCGTAGAAGGCTTTGGCGAATATATCGCCCTGGTCCCCCTGAATAAAAACGGCAAGAGCCCGGAAGGCGAAACCTATTTATTCCGCTTTTCCGAAGAAGGCGACGAGCCTGTTGTCAGCAATATTGAACGGGAGGATGAATACATGGCGGCTGCCGAGGCATTCCATGACTTTATTGCAAATCTGAAAAGTGAAAAAGATCTGGAAGAAAACTGATCTTTCCTATCCAAAAGGAGCTGCCGCATGGATCAAATGATCCAAAAATATGAAATGCGGCAGCTCCTCTTCTTTTGTTTCTTCAGAATATCCCAGGTTCCGTTCAGGCCTCAGCTTTCAGGCTGGGGATGTCTACCTGGACGTCGGTATCTTTGGTATAGTCGATATTATCAAAATGGAAACCGAACATGTGATAGAAGTCTTCCCAGTATCCGTCGATATCCGAAACCTCTTCCACATTTTCCGTAGTCACCTTTTTCCAGCACTCCATAACCTGGTCCTGAACCTTCTCATCCAGTTCCCAGTCGTCCATGCGGATCTGATATTTCTCATCCGCCGGCACCTGATCTGTCAGCAGTTTATCTTTAAAGAGTCTGGCGATCTGCTGGATACAGCCTTCGTGGGTTCCCTGGTCCTTCATCACTTTATATAAAATAGCAAAATACAGGGGTACGATGGGGATCGCAGCGCTGGCCTGGGTTACCAGAGCCTTATTTACCGAGATATAGGCTTTTACATCCTGGTATTTCTCATTGATCTCCCCTGCCGTCTTTGTCAGATGGCGTTTTGCCTGGCCGATGGTCCCGTCATAGTAGATGGGATAGGTAAGCTCCGGCCCGATATAGGAATAGGCCACCGTAACGGCGTCTTTCTCCAGGACATCCGCCTCTTTCAGGGCGTCGATCCAGTCCATCCAGTCCTCTCCGCCCATAACCTTCACAGTGCCTTCCAGTTCTCCCTCCTGTGCAGGCTCCACGGTCTTGGTGACAATGGTATTGGTGCGCAGATCCAGGCTTTTCTCTGTAAAAGGCTTATCTGTGGTCTTTAAGGAAGATACCCAGGTCTTTCCCTGTGAGTCCGTTCTTCTTGGAGCCGCCAGACTGTAGATCACCATATCTACCTTTCCCAGATCTTTTTTGATCATAGAAACAGCCTGCTCTTTTACTGCTCCGGAAAATGCGTCTCCATTGATGGATTTTGCATAGAGTCCTTCTTTTGCCGCTTCCTCCTCGAAAGCGGCCGTATTATACCAGCCTGGCGTTGCTGTTCTTTTTCCGTTGGATGGTTTTTCAAACATGATTCCCAGTGTCGCTGCATGACATCCGAAAGCGGCTGTGATCCTGCTTGCCAGTCCGTACCCGGTGGAAGCGCCGATCACCAGGACCTTCTTCGGTCCTCCCGCAATCCCCTGTTTCTTTACATATTCAATCTGTTCTCTCACATTCTCCATGCAGCCCTGGGGATGTGCTGTAGTACAAATAAACTCTCTGACCTTAGGTTCAACGATCATGATATGCTCCTCCTGGATTTCTATAATAACTTTTCATTCTTTGCCCTATATTTACTTTGAGTCTCAAAACATTTTAACACAGGCAAAAACAATATGCAAGATTTTTGTTCTTATTTTCCTGTGGTACTGCCCATGCCCCCGTTGCGCACAGCGGTGGCGTCGTCGTCTACGGTGATCCCGTACTCCAGGAAAATCCCCTGGGCAAAACCGGTACCTCCCTCTACCCGAAGGGTCTTTCCTTCTCTAGAATCATTGGTGATCTTAATGAAAATATGGCCTTCATTGTCGGAATTATAATAATCGCTGTCAATGATCCCCACAGTATTATTTAACTGCAGACGGTATTTGAATCCCAATCCGCTGCGGGGGTAGATCTTCAGAACCCAGTCCGGCTCCATCCAGGCACGGATTCCTGTAGGCATTTTCAGGGATTCTCCCGGCTTCAGTTCAAAATCTACAGGGCTGAAAAAATCATAGCCGGCGCTTCCTGCCGTTGCTCTCCTGGGAAGGCGGATCCCGTGGTAAATCTCCCGGATCTTTTCCTCTTCTGCCGCCGGGAAGGCGTCCTTCCATCCCTCCAGAAACTGTTCCCAGCTTACCTTCTGAAATTTTGCGACTCTTCTCATAGCTCTCTCCTTTATTATGATTTGATAAAGGGACCGTCCCATTCATCATCTGATCAATGTGACAGCCCCTCCTGCACTTTTCTTTAATTTTCCTTTGGCACGTCTTTGATGCTGAAGCTGATGCGGCCCTGTCTGTCCTTGCCCAGGCAGACCACTTTTACCACATCTCCTAAAGAAAGAACGTCTTCTACTTTGTCGATCCTCTCTTTTGCGATCTTGGAAATATGCACCATACCTTCCTTTCCGGGAGCGAACTCCAGGAAAGCGCCGAAGTCTTTGATACTTACCACTTTTCCGGTAAGGATCTGGCCTTCCTCAAAGTCTGTGGTAATGATATTGATATATTTTACAGCCTTGTCCATCATGGCCTGGTCGGTGCCGCAGATGGATACGCCGCCGTTGTCGTCGATATCGATCTTTACTCCGGTCTCGTCAATGATGGCGTTGATGGTCTTTCCTCTCTGTCCCACAACATCGCCGATCTTCTCCGGATCGATCTGGATCTGAATGATCTTCGGCGCATATTTGCTCACCGTTTCTCTCGGCTTGTCGATACATTTTGCCATAACTTCGTCCAGGATATATTCTCTGGCCTCTCTTGTCCGGGCAATGGCTTCCTCAATGATCTGTCTTGTCAGACCGTGGATCTTAATATCCATCTGGATCGCAGTGATGCCTTCATGGGTTCCTGCAACCTTAAAGTCCATATCGCCGAAGAAGTCTTCCAGTCCCTGGATATCTGTCAGCACGATATAATCATCGTCTGTATCTCCTGTCACAAGTCCGCAGGAAATACCGGCAACCGGTTTCCGGATGGGAACGCCTGCCGCCATGAGAGACATGGTGGAAGCGCAGATACTTGCCTGGGAAGTAGAACCGTTCGACTCAAAAGTCTCGGAAACTGTACGGATCGCATATGGGAACTCTTCCACCCCCGGCAGTACCGGAACCAGGGCTCTCTCTGCCAGGGCTCCATGACCGATCTCCCGGCGTCCCGGTCCTCTGGAGGGCTTTGTCTCTCCTACAGAGTAAGAGGGGAAATTATAGTGGTGCATATAGCGCTTGCTTACTTCAAACTCGTCCAGTCCGTCCAGTCTCTGGGCCTCGGAAAGGGGCGCCAGTGTGGTAACGGTACAGATCTGAGTCTGACCTCTTGTGAACATAGCGGAGCCATGGACTCTTGGAACAATATCCACCTCTGCTGCCAGCGGACGGATCTGGCGGATGTCTCTTCCGTCGGGACGTTTGTGATCCTTTAAGATCATCTTCCGGACAGTCTTCTTCTGATACTGGTAGATCGCATCGCCCAGAACAGCCAGCCACTCTTCCTTATCGGCAAAAGCCTCTTCCAGCTTCTCTGTGATCTGGCGGATATTCTCTTCTCTTACCTGTTTCTCATCTGTGAAAACCGCTTCCTCCATCTCTTCCGGAGTCACGATCTCTTTGATCGCAGCAAATAATTCTTCCGGAACAGCGCAGCTCTCATAAGAATGTTTCTCTCTTCCGCATTCTGCCACGATCTTGTCGATAAAAGCAATGATCTCCTGGTTCACTTCGTGAGCCTTGAAGATGGCTTCGATCATCTGGGCCTCCGGCACTTCGTTGGCGCCGGCCTCGATCATGATGACTTTTTCTCTGGTAGAAGCTACCGTAAGCTGAAGATCAGAGATCTCCTTCTGAGCCAGAGAAGGGTTCACCACAAACTCACCATTGATCAGCCCCATCTGCGTAGCCGCACAGGGACCGTCAAAGGGGATATCCGAAATACAGGTTGCGATAGAAGAACCCAGCATGGCCACGACTTCCGGGTTACATTCCGGATCCACAGACATCACCATGTTGTTCAGGGTCACGTCATTTCTGTAATCCTTCGGGAACAGAGGGCGCATCGGGCGGTCGATAACACGGGAGGTCAGGATGGCATGCTCGCTGGCCTTTCCCTCTCTTTTATTAAATCCTCCCGGGATCTTTCCTACCGCATACATTTTCTCTTCGTACTCTACGCTTAAGGGGAAGAAATCGATCCCCTCTCTCGGTTTGTCAGAAGCTGTAGCTGTAGATAATACAGTAGTATCTCCATAGTGCATAAAGGCCGCACCATTGGCCTGCTTTGCCACACGTCCGATATCCACGGTCAGTGTTCTTCCGGCAAGCTCCATTGAAAAACTTTTATACATGTCTTTTCTCCTTTTCTCTTTGTCAGGTCCCGCATCTTTCTCCGAAACAACTGAAAAAAGCACTTCCCGTTTTTTCTGGAAATGTTCTTTTCAGTGGTCTCGGCATAAGGCGCGCAGACCTTGCCATTATGGCGTAAAACAGGGCGGGATCTCTCCCGCCCCGTCAACCCTGATCTGATTACTTTCTGAGACCCAATCTTTCGATTAAAGAACGATATCTCTCAATGTCTTTTTTCTTCAGGTATGCAAGTAAACCCCGTCTCTGACCTACCATTTTCAGAAGACCTCTTCTGGAATGATGATCCTTGTGGTTCACCTTTAAATGCTCTGTCAGCTCATTGATCCTTGCTGTAAGGACTGCAACCTGTACCTCCGGTGAGCCTGTGTCGCCAGGTGTTCTTGCATATTCTGCCATGATAGCCTGTTTCTTTTCTTTAGAAATCATTTTGTTTTCCTCCATTATACATTCTTTATAACCGCCGGTGATCAAGAGACGGTTGGAGATTCCAATCCCTGAACCACGGCTGTTTCCAACGTTTTGAGTATAGCATAAGGAGATGGGGTTGTAAAGAAAAAAATCTCCGCCGCACCCATCTTTTTCTTAACGCCATTGCTCTCCTGGCCCCGTTCCCCGTCACAGAGCTGTTCCGGTTTTCTCTTTAAAAAATTCCTTCCCTTTTTGGATATCCTTCATCATCTGTTTTTTCAGTTCCTCCAGAGAAGTGAATTTTACCTCCGGCCGCAGATACCGGTAAAATTTCACCTCTGCTTCCTGCCCGTACAGATCGGCGCTGCAGGAAAACAGATAGGTCTCTACTCCCAGAAAATTTTCTTTTACCGTAGGCTTATAACCCACATTGGTAATTCCCTGATAAAGCTTCCCCTGGATCAGAGATTCTGTAATATAGACCCCATTGGGAGGAAGCTTCTTTTGAGGAGGGGGAATAAGGTTTGCCGTAGGGATCCCTATGGTCCTTCCCAGCTGTCTGCCATGGACGATCTCTCCCTTTGTAAAATAAGTATATCCCAGAAGCCGGTTTACCTTTTCCATATGTCCCTGTTCCAATTCTTCCCGGACATAAGTGCTGCTGATATCCCTGCCCTCATATTTTTCTTTTTCCAGTATCTCGGTACAAAATCCATATTTTTGTCCTAATTCTTTCAGGAGCTGGGGCGTTCCCTTCCTCTGATAACCAAAACGGAAATCCGGTCCCACCGCCAGATATTCTCCATGAAGCCTGTCCACCAGATATTCTCTGACAAAGGCTTCCGGTTCCATATGCATCAGTTCCTCCGTAAAAGGACACTCCGCCAGGATATCCACCCCCAGATTTTCTGCAAGCTCCCGTCTTTCCTCATAAGTGAGAAGATATTTCGGCATAGTATGCAGAATGTAGGATCTGGGAGACACGTCAAAGGTAAAGACCACTGCCTTATCTCCGCCCTTTCTCCGCTCCTTGATCCGGTTTATGAGCTTTTGATGTCCCCGGTGAAGGCCGTCGAACTTTCCCAGGGTAATACAGCTTCTCACCCCTTTGTCCAGATGAGGCGCTTCTGTAGTATAGATCATGGCCGCTCCTTTCCGGCTTCTGTCATTTTGGATGCTGCATCGGCATTCTTTTCAGAAGGTTTGTATATCTTCTCCGGGGCAGGGAGAAAATCCTGGGGAGAAGCAAAAATTGCTTCCGGCTTATACAGGCCTCTCTCCTTCTGCCAACCATAGACTCCGATGAAAACCCCGCTGCTGTGATACAGCCGTATCTTTTCCCCCGGCAGGTTTCCTTTCCAGGGAAAAGGATTTCCATTCTCCAGCATCTTATCAAATTCCCGGCCCGCCCGGATTTTCGGACAATCCGGAAACATCTGGTCAGGCAGGACAATATACTCCTCCAGACAGCCTCTGGCCGCCAGCTCTTCAATCTGGGAAAGCTTCAGGCTGTCCTCTATGAAAAACCGGTCCACTCTGGTCCGCAAAAGACTTTCCATACAGCCCTTGCAGCCCAGCTTTTCTCCGATATCATGGCACAGGGTCCGTATGTAAGTTCCTTTGGAGCAGGTAACCTCTATGGTGACCAGCGGAAGCTCCATGGACAGGATCTTTATCTCATAAAAAGTCACCGGACGGGGCTTTCTCTCTACCTCTTTCCCCTCTCTGGCCAGCTCATAAAGCTTTTTCCCACCCACCTTCAAGGCAGAATACATGGGAGGGACCTGCATCTGATCTCCCACAAAGCTCCGGATGCAGTCTTCCACTTCTTCCGCAGTAACCTCTACAGGGCAGCGGCTTACCACCTCTCCGGTCATATCCTGGGTATCTGTCTCAATCCCCAGGCGGAGCACCGCCTGGTAGGTTTTTCTTTTATCCGTCAGCATGCCGCAGAGTTTTGTGCCTCTTCCCAGACATACCGGCAGGACCCCCTGAGCTTCTGGATCCAAAGTTCCCGTATGGCCGATTTTTTTCTGTTTTAAGATACCCCTGAGCTTTGCCACCACATCATGGGAGGTGTAGCCTTTTTCCTTATATACGTTCAGAACTCCGTTTATCATGACGTCAGGCTTCTCTCTTTAAGCTGTTTTTCAATGGGAAGAGTCAGGTTATTGATCACATCATAGACCGATCCCTGCATAGTGCAGCCTGCCGCTTTTACATGACCGCCGCCGCCGAAATAGGAAGCTACCCCATTGACATCCACATCCCCGTTGGACCGGAGGCTGACCTTAAATTCCTGGGTTTTCACTTCATAAATGAAAATAGCCACTTCTACGCCCTTTGTCGCCCGGAGCTGCTGGACGATCCCGTCCAGATCTTTAGGCTCCACGCCATAGAACTCCATGTCTCTTTTTCTGATATAGCCCACGATCACCTTGCCCTTCATGATCAGGATACTTTCCATCAGACATCTTCCCAGGATCTGGTTCTGGACATAGGATTTTTCATAGAAGGACTTATCGATGATCCTGGAAAAATCAATCCCCATTTCCATCAGTTCTGCGGCGATCCGCATTGTCTGGGGCGAGGTACTGGAATACTGAAAAACTCCTGTGTCATGGACAATTCCCGTATAAATAGCCGCTGCCGCTTCCTTGGTGATCTTCTCCTTTTCCAGAAGGGTATACAGCAGTTCAGAAGCGGAACTGATCTCAGGCTTTATGATATTGACCTCGCCGAATCCTTTATTGCTTATATGATGGTCGATGCAGACGGTCCTTTTTGCACTTTCATATCCGGAAAGAGCCACTCCGATGCGGTTCTTTTCACTGGTATCCAGGATGAAAAACACATCATATTTCTTTGTTTCGTCATACTCTGTCCTGATCTGATCCAGATCCCTGATAAAGGAAAATCCGGCTTTCGGCTCTTCCAGGTATACATCTGTTTCAATTTCCGGATAATTGGCTTTTAAATAAAGGTACAGACCCATGCAGGCTCCCACACAGTCTCCGTCAGGACGGATATGGCCTGCAATTCCAACACTCTTAACATCTATCAATTCACTGGTTATCTTCTCCATCTTCCTGCACCTCCTGTGCGTCTTCTTTTTTGCTCACTTCATCAATGAGTTTCGACATGGCAACACCGTACTCGATGGATTCGTCCAGGATAAAACGGATCTCGGGGGTGTTCCGGAGATTTATGGTTTTCGCCAGCTGTCTGCGGATATAGCCTTCTGCATTTTTCAATCCCTGAAGGGTATTCCTTTTTTCTTCTTCATCTCCCAGCACGCTGATATACGCTCTGCATGTTTTCAGATCCGGCGCAACCTCCACAGACGTTACGGAAGTCATGGGATGGATGCGGGGATCTTTGATCCCGCCCCGGATCAGATTGGCCAGCTCATGCTGGACCTCTGCATTGATCCGGGTATTTTTTATACTGTTTTTTCTCATAATTTCCTTCCCGGCTTCGGCCTATCTTGGCACCTCCACCATGATGTAGGCTTCTACCTGATCTTCTTCTTTAATGTCGTTGAAACCTTCAAAGACAAGACCGCATTCATAGCCTGCCTTAACTTCTTTTACATCATCTTTAAACCGTTTCAGAGAAGCCAGCTCGCCTTCGTAGATCTGCTCGCCTTCTCTGCTGATACGGACTTTACAGTTCCTCTGGAACATACCGTCTGTCACATAAGAGCCGGCAATATTTCCTACGCCGGAAGCTTTGAAGATCTGACGGATCTCTGCGTGGCCGATGACCTTTTCCTCATAAACAGGATCCAGCATACCTTTCATAGCGGCTTCCACGTCTTCGATAGCCTGATAGATCACTCTGTAAAGTCGGAGATCCACGCCTTCCTGTTCTGCAATGGACTTCGCAGTAGCGTCCGGCCTTACATTAAATCCGATAATGATGGCATTGGAAGCGCTGGCCAGAGACACGTCGGACTCATTGATAGCCCCTACGCCTCCATGGATCACCTTGACTACCACTTCTTCGTTGGACAGTTTTACCAGACTCTGTTTTACAGCTTCCACAGAACCCTGAACGTCAGCTTTTACAATGATCGGCAGTTCTTTCAGATTGCCGGCCTGGATCTGGCTGAAAAGATCGTCCAGGGACATTTTAGACTTAGTCTCTTCCAGAAGACGGTTTTTATTCTCAGAAACAAAGGTCGCTGCAAAATGTTTCGCTTCTTTATCATTTTCTGTGACTACCAGGATTTCACCGGCATTCGGCACATCGTTCAGACCCAGGATCTCCACAGGAGTGGAAGGGCCTGCCTCTTTTGCCCTTCTTCCTTTATCATCGATCATGGCTCTTACCTTACCGGAGCAGGCGCCTGCGGCGATAAAGTCTCCCACATGGAGGGTTCCCTTCTGTACCAGGATCGTAGCCACAGGACCTTTTCCTTTATCCAGTTTTGCCTCGATCACCAGACCTCTGGCTCTTCTGTTTGGATTAGCCTTCAATTCTGCCACCTCGGAAGTCAGCAGGATCATCTCCAGAAGGGTGTCGATCCCTTCCCCGGTATGAGCGGATACCGGCACAAAGATAGTGCTTCCGCCCCAGTCTTCAGGGATCAGCTCATATTCCGAAAGCTCCTGCTTTACTCTTTCCACATTGGCGCTGGGCTTATCGATCTTATTGATGGCTACAATGATCTCTACTCCCGCCGCCTTGGCGTGGTTGATGGCTTCTATAGTCTGGGGCATAACGCCGTCGTCGGCAGCTACTACCAGAACGGCGATATCTGTAGCGTTGGCGCCTCTCATACGCATAGCCGTAAATGCTTCATGTCCCGGCGTATCCAGGAAAGTGATCTTCTGGCCGTTCACGTTTACCATATAAGCGCCGATATGCTGAGTAATTCCTCCGGCCTCACGGTCCGTCACATGGGTCTTCCGAATACAATCCAGAAGGGAAGTTTTTCCATGGTCTACGTGACCCATTACGCAAACAACCGGGGGTCTTGGAACCAGAGTCGCCTCCTGATCTTCTTCATCCTTCAGCAGTTCGCCGATCACATCCACCTTTTCTTCCGGTTCTGCGATAATGTCGTAGTCCAGAGCAATTTCCTGAGCTTTTTCAAAGTCGATCTCATGATTTACCGTTACCATGACTCCTTCCATAAAAAGCTTCTTTACGATCACAGAAGGCTGCATTTTCATCTTATCTGCCAGTTCCCGGATGGTCATTTTTTCTGGAAGGGTAATTTCTTTTACCTCTTCTTTCTTCTCTTCCTTTGGATGGGGCGCAGGCTTCTGGAGCTGCAGCGCTTTCGGGATCCTCTGGGCCTGACGGCGGCCTCCCTGGTTTGGTCTTCTGTTCTGGTTCTGATACTCGTCTCTTCGGTTATCTTTCTTTTTATTTTCTCTGTTTGCCTTGCGGCTGTCCTTTTCTTTTTCTACAAATTCCAGATTCGGGCTTTCAAATTTATTTCCCTGCTCTCTTCTGGAATCTCCCCGGCCTTCGTTCTTTCCGCCGAAACGGCCGCCCTGGCGGTTATCTCCGAAAGATCTGGAACGGTTTTCTCCATTGTTGAAACGGCCCTGGGAACGGTCTCCGCCATTATTCTGGCGGTTCTGGCGGTCTCCCCGGTTATTGGAATGCTCCTGGTTTGAGCCGAAACGGCCGCCCTGACGGCCTTCTCCGCTGCTGTTCCGGTTGTTGAAACGGCCTTCCCCGTTATTGCTATTATGGAAGCGGGACTGCTGGCGGTTTTCTGTATTATTTCCCGGCCGGCTTTGGCGGTTCTCTCCATTCTGCCCGTTTATTCTTCCGCTGTTCGGACGGTTATTACGGTTTTCCTGTCTCATGCCCCCTGCATTTCCTCTGTTTTCTCCCTGACGGCTTTCCGGACGTCTGCTGTCCTCCTTGGGCTCCTGTCCGGGTCTCGCCTGCTGCCTGGGCTTCTGCTTTCTCTCCGGCATATGGCTGGCGTTCTGGGGGCGGAATACCTGGATAAATTTCTTTTTCGGACGTTCTCCCTCGCCCTGTTTCCCACTGTTCTGAACAGCGGCGTTCCCCTTTTTAAATTTTTCCCGGACCATCCGCACATGCTCATCTTCTATATTGCTCATATGGCTGGTCAGATCTATATTTTTTGATTTCAGGAAATCCAAAACCTCTTTGTTGCTTACATTCAATTCCTTTGCGAGTTCATAAACTCTCACTGTTGACATATATTGTCCTCCTTCTATTGTTCATATCCTGTCTTTTCGATCTTATTTATAACGGCCCTGGAAAAATTTTCGTCCGTAAGCGCCAGAGACGCCCGGTATTCTTTTCCTATGGCCCTTCCCAATTCCTCCTTTGATCCGATGGTGTAAATAGGTACCTGATAATAACTGCACATATCATAAAACTTTTTTCTTGTATTCTCTGAGGCATCCCGGGCGATCACCACCAGAAACGCCTTCCCGGTCTTCACTGCCTTCTCCACGGCAAATTCACCGCTTACCACCTTTCCGGCTTTAGCCGCCAGGCCTGCAAGAGACAATTCTTCAGGTATTTTCAAGCTCTTCAAACTCCTTTTCAAGATTCTCATAAATACTCTGCGGGATCTCCATTTTTAAGGAACGCTCCAGGCCTTTATTTCTTATGGCCTTTTTCAGACATTCCTGATCAAAACAAAGATAAGCGCCCCTGCCGTTTTTCCGTCCGGTGGCGTCCAGGACTACCTGGTCTTCTGTAGTCCTCAGCACTCTGAGCATCTCTTTTTTACTTTTCATTTCCCCGCAGCCCACGCATTTCCGCATGGGGATTTTCCGAACTGCCGCCATATGTTCCCCCTATTCCTCTGAGCTCTCCTCCTCATAATCTTCATAGTCTTCATAATCTTCATAGTCCGTATAATTGTCGGCTTCCGGGATCTCTGTCTCGATTTCCTGTACTTCCTCGTATCCGTTTTCATATTCCTGCTCATAGAAATCAAAATCTCCGGATTCTCTGGCCTGGGTCTCACTCTTAATATCGATCTTAAAGCCGGTAAGTCTGGCCGCCAGTCTGGCGTTCTGTCCTTCCTTTCCGATTGCCAGAGAGAGCTGGAAATCCGGTACAATGACCATAGCATTTTTATCCTCGGGATCCGCCATAACGGAAATTACTTTCGCCGGACTTAAGGCATTTTCGATCAGGATCGCCGGATTATCGCTCCAGTTGATGATATCGATCTTTTCTCCTCTCAGCTCTTCCACAATAGAATTTACCCTGGCGCCGTTCATACCTACGCAGGCTCCTACCGGATCTACGTCCGGGTCGTTGCTCCAGACTGCGATCTTGGTCCTGGACCCGGCTTCTCTGGCAATACTTTTGATCTCTACGGTACCGTCTTTTACCTCAGTGACCTCAGCCTCAAACAGACGTTTCACCAGTTCCGGATGGGTTCTGGATACCAGGATCTTGGGACCTTTAGGGGTATCCTTTACTTCCAGGATATAAACCTTGATCCTCTCTGTAGGTTTGAATACCTCTGTCTTTACCTGTTCGTTTTCTGTCAGGATGGCATCTGCCTTTCCCAGGTTGATGCTGTAGTTCCGTCCCATATTTCTCTGAACGATACCGGTCACTACATCCTTTTCTTTTGCATAATATTCATTAAAGATCACTTTCCGCTCTTCTTCCCGGATTTTCTGAAGGATCACATTTTTTGCGTTCTGTGTGGCGATACGCCCGAACTGTTTGGATTTGATCTCTACATTTACGATGTCCCCCAGGTCATACTGGGAATTCATCATCTTTGCATCCGCCAGGCTGATCTCTGTCACCGGATCCTGAACCTGGTCTACTACTGTTTTCTCTGCAAACACTCCGAAATCGCAGGTGTCCGGATTAATATTGACTTTTACATTATCCGCTTTTCCAAAATGATTCTTACAGGCCTGGATCAAAGACTGTTCAATAGCCTCTAAAAGAGTTTCTTTGCTGATGGATTTCTCTTTTTCCAGAATATCCAATGCTTCTAATAATTCTGTATTCATTTTACTTCCTCCTAAATTTAAAAATCAAAAGCAAGACGTATCAGAGCGATATCTGCCTTTTGAAATATCTTTTCTTCTCCTTCACAGTCAATGGTCACACTATTTTCATCATATGCAGTCAAGATACCGTAAAATTCCTTTTCTCTGTTTATAGGACGGTAAGTTCTGATCTCTACTTCTTCTCCCATGCTGCGCTTAAAGTCTTTTTCTTTTTTCAAGGGTCTCCCAAGGCCTGGAGAACTGACTTCCATAATATAGGCCTCATCGATAAAATCTGCTTCATCCAGCTTATCGGAAAATTCCCTGCTCACCGTTTCACAGTCATCTACGGTAATGCCCCCTGGTTTGTCAACATATGCCCGAAGGTAAAAATTACCCCCCTCTTTCACATACTCCACGTCTACCAGCTCAAAGCCATACTTTTCCACAATAGGCGCCACCAGCTCTTCTGCCTTCTGTTCATAGATCTCCTTTTTGCTCATATCCTCACCTTCTTTCCTGCGGTTTCTGAAACCTTCCGGTACATCCTCCGGCGGGCTGTCCGGCCGGATTCGTTTTAAGACGATGTACCACTATACAAACGATAAGAGTGGACCTCTCGGTCCACTCTTATGCTGAAATAATTATCGTGTTCATAGTAAGCATAACACTATTTTCCTTTTCTTGCAAGTAATTTTTTATTGCCAGACAATAATGAACAGATGATCGCTGCCTCCATAATAGGTCTGCCAGGAAAAAGTCTGCCCCGGCGTCAGATCAGCGCTGTTCCTCACCGCATTCCGGATCAGGTTTCCACTTACCAGCGCTTCGGTTGCCGATTCGTAGCTTTCTTCTCCTGCAAACCGCAGTTCCGTCATTTCTGCCCCCTGAGCCAGGTCATTTTGTATCACCTGGCAGATCTGGTCCTGGTCAAAAGTGTCATACCAGCGATCTTTGTTTTTATAATAATTATAACTGTCATCCTCGCAGGGAGGAAGAGGTATGGTATCGTCCGGAACATGGGTAGGCGCCAGCGTATCCCAGTTGCAGCACAGATAGCTGTAAGAAATATAAGCGTCATTTTCCACAGGATTCAGATACCCGGGATTTCCCCAGGTCACATCCATATAATAATACTGCCCGCCGATCTTCACCAGATTCCAGGCATGACTGGACGGTTTCTCCCCTGTGACTGTGCCGGTGACCAGAGTGCAGAAGATCCCCATTTTGTTCAGGAGATACTGAGCCGCTTTGGCATACCCCATACATACCGTCTTCCCTTCCAGGAAAACACTGCGGATATTCTGGTTTTCCGGGCTGTTTTCCTGATACTCTGCCCTTTCGATCAGGGTTTCATATACATATTTGATCTGTTCATAGGTATCTCCCTGGGGCGCTTCCCGGATCCATTGCTCTGCCGCCGCCTCGATCTGGCCTTTCAGGCTCCGGGCTTCCTGGCTGTCTGCCTGATATTCTGGCTGTACTTCCATATTCCGGAGTTCTCCTCCTGGAAGCTCCTGATAGGTATAGCTGCTGCTCCCGTCTGTCCAGAAATATTCCGGGTGATCTGCCAGCAGGATTCTCATCACTTTCTCCAGACGTTCCTGGGAAATAGGATCTACCGGGATCCTCTCCTGAAAATTTTCGATCCCTGCGGCAAGCTGCCGGTATACCTTCTGCTCCTCTTCCTCTAAAGTACTGTATCCATAATAATATGCTGACTGCTCCCGTGAGATTTCTTTTTCCGGTATCTCCTCTTTATCCTCTCCTGCATCCTCGCTGCTGCTTTCCAGAGTGTCCTGCACAGTTTCCTTAAAATACTCCGCCGCATCTTCCAGATCCGCAGAGCTGCAGCCTGCAATTCCCGAAAGCATGGCTATGCTGATCAGATAAGCCAGTAGTTCCCTTTTGATCTCAAACACCTCTTTGCCCTTAAATTCTTACCTTAGTCCCTTTTGTGTCTCTTTTTGCCAGCTTCAGTTTATTCAGGGTGATCTGCTTTTCTCTGTAGGTTACGACGTACTCGATCCTGTTTTCCAGCATATAGGCATGTTCCACCAGATCCTCTTTCCCCATACGGATCCCCCTGACGCCCAGGGCGTTCTTCTTCTGGACCGGTATTTCTTCCTTCAGGAATTTCAGGAAATAGCCGTCTCTGGTCTGAATGACCAGATGTTCCATCGCAAGGGCAGGCTGTACCATGACCACTTTGTCATTCTCTCCCAGCTTAGTCGCCCCTATGGTTCTCTTAGATACTTCAAATTCCCCGCCCTCTACCTGCTTTACCATGCCTTTGCTGGTCACAAAGCAGAGCTGTTCTTCCTTTATCTGCTCCAGAGGCGCTGCCAGGATGATCTGTTCTGTCTTACTGTCATAATTACTTACATTGTCAACAGGCGTACCCTTATCTCTGAATTTTCCATAGGGAAGATCCAGGACTTTCACCGTATGCATTCTTCCTTCATCTGTAAAGATACAGATCTTATCTGTATTCATACAGGTAAATACATATTTATTTTCTGCATCTGCCGTCTCTTTATTTCTGTCATAGACGGAAACATCGATGATCCTGGCATAGCCGAACCGATCCATAAGGAAAACCACCTGGGTCTCCTCGATCTTCTTCTCCTCATAGACGATCTCCGCTGCATTTTCCACTGCGGTTTTTCTGGGATGTCCGTATTCCTTCTTGATCTTTTTCAGATCCTCCATGATCACTGCAGCCATGGAATCATAGTTATTTAAAATATCCTCATAGACTGCGATCTTCTTCAGGGTCTCTTCATGCTCTGCCATAAGAGTCTCGATTTCCAGTCCGATGAGCTTATACAGACGCATATCCAGGATCGCCCCGGCCTGGCGTTCCGTGAAACGAAGCTTAGCCGCCTGGCGCATACTGGTCTTGGTTTTAAATCGGATCCCCTCGGTCTCGCCATTTACCAGGCAGTTTTTCACCTGCTCCCGGCTCTTGCTTCCTCTGAGGATCTCAATGATCAGATCGATCACATCGCAGGCCCGGATCAGACCTTCCTGGATCTCCTGATTCTCCTGTTCTTTTTTCAGAAGACTGGTATATTTTCTGGTGGCCACTTCAAACTGAAAATCCACATGATGTTCTATGATCTGGCGAAGACCCAGGGTCTCCGGTCTCTGGTCCGCCACGGCCAGCATATTAACTCCGAAGGTATCCTCCAGCCGTGTTTTCTTATAGAGCATATTGGTGAGATTTTCCACATCTGCGCCTTTTTTCAGCTCCAGGACAATACGGATCCCTTCTTTGGAAGACTGGTTGGAAATATCCAGGATATCTGTGGTCTTTTTCGTCTCCACCAATGCCGCTACGTCGTTTAAAAATTTTCCGATATTTGCGCCGACCATAGGATAAGGTATCTCCGAGATCACCAGCAGGGTTTTCCCGTTTTTCCCTTTCTCTGTTTCTACCTTTCCCCGGATCTTGATCTTTCCTGTTCCGGTTTCATAAATAGAGAGAAGATCATCTTTATTTACAACGATCCCTCCTGTAGGGAAATCCGGACCTTTGATATATTTCATCAGCTCTTTTGTGGTGATCTGATTATTTTTCATATAGGCGATGACCCCATCGATCACCTCTCCCAGATTATGGGGCGGGATACTGGTCGCCATACCTACGGCGATGCCGTCCGCACCATTTACCAGGATATTGGGGATCCTCACCGGAAGGACCGCCGGTTCCTTCTCTGTCTCGTCAAAATTGGGGACAAAATCCACCACATTTTTATCCATGTCTTTCAGATAAACTTCCTGGGTGATCTTCTGGAGCCGGGCTTCTGTATAACGCATAGCCGCCGCCCCGTCCCCTTCGATAGAGCCGAAATTTCCGTGGCCGTCTACCAGCGGAAGCCCTTTTTTGAAATCCTGGGCCATTACCACAAGGGCTTCATAAATGGAGCTGTCCCCGTGGGGATGGTATTTACCCATGGTATCTCCTACAATACGGGCGCATTTCCGGTAAGGTCTGTCATATCTTATCCCCAGTTCATACATATCATATAGGGTTCTTCTCTGCACCGGTTTCAGCCCGTCCCGCACATCCGGAAGGGCGCGGGCGATGATAACGCTCATGGCGTAATCAATATAGGATTTCTGCATGATCTCCGAATATTCCGTCCGGATAATATTTTCCTGAATACCTGCCGCCATACTCTACCTCCTAAACATCTAATTCTGCGTCCTGCGCATGGTCGTAAATAAAAGCTTTTCTGGGAGGGACCTCTGTTCCCATGAGCACCTCGGTCACCTCAGAAGCCATACGGGCGTCCTCGATCTCCACCAGCCGAAGCCTGCGGGTTATGGGGTTCAGGGTAGTCTCCCAGAGCTGCTGAGCGTCCATCTCTCCCAGACCTTTATACCGCTGCAGGGTAAAGGGGCCTTTATGGGTCTTTCTGTACCGCTCCAGGGCCTTGTCGTCATAGAGGTATTCCTCCTGCCCTTTAGAAGGCATGGCCTTATATAAAGGAGGCATGGCAATATACACATGTCCCTCATAGATCAGTTCCGGCATAAACCGGTAAAAAAGCGTCAGCAAAAGAGTGGATATATGGGCGCCGTCCACATCTGCATCTGCCATGATAATGATCTTGTCATAACGCAGCTTGGTAATATCAAAATCATTTCCGTAGCCTTCGGAAAAACCGCAGCCGAAAGCATTGATCATGGTTTTGATCTCTGCATTGGCCAGCACCTTGTCGATAGTGGCCTTTTCCACATTCAGGATCTTTCCCCGGATGGGAAGGATCGCCTGAAAGCTTCTGTCCCTGGCCGTCTTGGCGCTTCCTCCGGCGGAATCTCCCTCTACGATAAAGATCTCGCAGACAGAAGGATCTCTCTTCTCGCAGTTTGCCAGCTTCCCGTTGGAATCAAAAGAATACTTCTGTTTTGTAAGAAGATTGGTCTTTGCCTTCTCCTCGGTTTTCCGGATCTTGGCAGATTTTTCCGCACAGGCCAGAATATTCTTCAGCACTTCCAGATTCCGGTCAAAATACAGTACGATCTCTTCTCCCGTGACTTTTCCTGTGGCTTTGGATGCATCCTGATTATCCAGCTTTGTCTTGGTCTGTCCCTCAAATCTTGGCGCAGGATGCTTGATGGAAACAACTGCCGTCATTCCGTTGCGGATATCCGCTCCGGTAAAGTTTGCGTCCTTTTCCTTCAGGATCCCCAGCTCTCTGGCGTAATTATTCATCACCGCCGTAAAGGTCGTCTTAAATCCGGTAAGATGGGTTCCTCCCTCTGCATTATAAATATTGTTGCAGAATCCCAGAACATTTTCCCTGAATTCATTGACATATTGGAGCGCCGCCGCCACTGTGATCCCGGCGCACTCTCCTTTAAAGTACACCGGCTCGTGGATGGGCTGGCTCTTCTTGTTCAGGTCCCGGATAAATCCTACGATCCCCTCAGGCTCATGATAAACGATCTCTTCCGGCTGCTCTCCCCGTTTATCCTGAAAAACAATGGTAAGCTCCGGATTCAGATAAGCCGTCTCATGAAGTCTGCTCTTCACCTCTGCCGCAGCGAATCTGGTCTTCTCAAAAATTTCCGGATCCGGCAGAAAATTCACCAGGGTTCCTGTAGCTTTTGTCTTTCCGATCTTCGGGAGCAGTCCATCCTCCAGCTGGATCACCGGGATTCCTCTTTCATACCGGTCATGATGGATATAACCGTCCCTGCTGATCTTTACATCCAGATAAGTAGACAGAGCGTTTACTACAGAAGAACCCACGCCGTGCAGACCGCCGCTGGTCTTGTATACAGAACTGTCAAATTTTCCTCCTGCATGAAGGGTAGTAAACACCAGCCGCTCCGCCGACATTCCTTTTTCATGCATACCTACGGGAATACCCCGGCCATTGTCTTCCACAGTAGCCGAACCGTCTGCTTCCAGCGTCACCCGGACATTCGTACAGAATCCGGCCAGATGCTCATCTACTGCATTATCTACAATTTCATATATTAAATGGTTCAGCCCCTTACGGGAAACACTTCCGATATACATTCCCGGACGCTTCCGCACAGCTTCCAGGCCTTCCAGCACCGTGATACTGCTGGCATCATAAGTATTTTTCTTAGCCATTCTAAGTTTCCTTCCTTCCTATAAATAATCCCTTTTGGTCCGTACGGCCTGCAGCTTCTTAGCCAGAGCGGCTCCAAGCCCACCGCAGGCCAGTCCCATTACAGCTCCCGCCAGTACGTCCGTAGGAAAATGCACATAAAAATACAGCCGGGAGATTCCCATCAGCACTGCCAGGCAGACAGCACAGACCCCTGCTTTTTTCTGTCCCATAAAAAGCAATGCGCCTGCTGCGGCAAAAGAAGCCATCGTATGCCCTGAAGGAAAAGAGTAATCCTCCGGTATTTTCACCAGGACCTCTATGGATTCATTGATCCAGCAGGGTCTTGGGCGGGCCACCAAAGGCTTGAGAATCAAATTTGCAGCTACAAAATCAAGAAGCAGCGCCGTCAGTACAGCAATCCCCCCGGGTCTCCTCCTCTCTATACAAAGGAGCACGCCTCCCAGAAGGATCCAGAACCAGCCCTTTTCTCCCAAAAATGTAACGAACCACATCAGACTCGTCAGGAGCGGGGAATGTATACTTTGTAAGAAATCTAAAAATTCAAATTCCCATCCCATAAAATACATATCCTCCAAACAAACTTCCTGCCCGGGGCGTCTTTCCTTCCATTCTGTCATTCCCGGCAGGTCTTATGTATCATATCTCATTTTTGCCAGATTTTCAAACTCTTTCTGCATCTGTCAACATTATCGAATGTATGTTCTCTTTTGTCAAGGAAAATTTTTTTTGTTTTTTTTAAAAGAGTGTTGACATTTCATATGGAATCATGTATTATAATCAAGCACGGTTCGTTGGTCAAGCGGTTAAGACGCCGCCCTCTCACGGCGGAAACACGGGTTCGATTCCCGTACGAACTGCTTTTATGGGAAATACTTTGAGAAGTATTTCCCTTTTTCGTTTACATGAACTATTTTATCCGGTTTCCGGATCTGTTTCATGTTCTATTATTCACACAGGAGGCTGCCATGGAAAAATTTATCGATCTTCATGTTCATTCTACTGCTTCAGACGGAACCCTGACTCCTTCACAGCTGGTCTCCCTGGCTGAAGAAAAAAAGCTGAGAGCTTTTGCCCTCACTGACCATGATACCACCGCCGGGTTAGAGGAAGCCCTGCTGGCCGCCGAGAATTCTCCCGTAGAAGTAATCCCGGGTATTGAACTGTCCACTACCTGGCAGGGCCGGGACGTGCACATTGTGGGATTGGATATGGATTATAAAAATTCCTATTTTCAGGAATCTCTCTCCCGGTTCCTGGATTCCAGAAACATACGGAACGAAAAGATCCTGTCCCTGCTCCAGAGAGAGGGGATCCCTATTACCGAAGCTTCTATGGCGGAAGCCTTTCCGGACAGCGTGTGGACCCGGGCCCATTTTGCCAGATATCTTCTGGATCACAAATATGTAGGGTCTATGAACGAAGCTTTTGACCGGTATCTGGGGGATCACGCCAAATGTTATGTCCCCCGGGAAAAGGTTACGCCCTTTCAGGCCATCTCCCTGATCCATGAAGGCGGAGGCATTGCCGTCTTTGCCCACCCTGCCCTGTGCCGTTTGGATAAAGACCGGCTGGAAAGCCTGGCCGCCCAGCTAAAGCAGTCCGGACTGGAGGGAATCGAAGCCTATTATTCCACATATCGCCCTTCGGATGAGCAAAGGGTGATCCAGCTGGCTAAAAGACATGGACTGGCTCTTTCGGGCGGCAGTGATTTCCACGGGAGCAACAAGCCCCAGATCCAGCTTGGCACGGGAAAGGGAAATCTGAAGATCCCCTATTATATCCTGGAAAATCTCAGACGGCATAGACATAACCGCCGATGAAGACAAAGCAAAGGACTTTCTCCTCACAGGGAGAGCCGGCAGGCTCATATCCCCAAGAAAAGAAAGTCCTTTTTCTTTTAGATTTCTTCCGGCGCTTCCGCCGGGATAAACATCCGGTCATGGCCGGGATTTATTTTTCTCTCCGCCTTATTGTGGGCCTCCTTACAAAAATACTCCTGGGAATTCACCAGTTGTTTTCCTCTCTTGTCAATCTTTTCATAGGTGCCGTCAGGCTGGAGGATATGTGCCTTCACATTATCTGCAAGCTGGATCCGGAGGATATGTTTTACTTCTTCTTTCAATCTCGGATCTTCTACCGGAAATACGATCTCCACACGTTTATCCAGGTTTCTAGGCATCCAGTCGGCGCTTCCCATAAAGATCTGCTCTTTCCCGTCGCTGTAGAAATAAAAGATCCTGCTGTGTTCCAGGAAATTTCCCACAATAGAACGGACGGTAATGTTCTCGCTGACTCCCGGTATGCCTACCTTCAGGCAGCAGATCCCCCGGACGATCAGATCGATCTTTACCCCTGCTGCGCTTGCTGCATACAGGGCGGCGATCACATCCTTATCGCAAAGGGAGTTCATCTTAGCCACGATCCTGGCCTCTTTTCCTTCCTCCGCCCTTCTCTGCTCCATCTCGATGAGATGAAGGAATCTGTCCCGCATCCAGATAGGCGCCACCACCAGTTTATTCCAACTCTTAGGCTCTGAGTATCCGGAAAGCATATTAAATACCGCTGTGGCGTCCTCTCCGATCTTTGCAGAGCAGGTCAGGATACCGCAGTCGGTATACTGTTTTGCCGTAGAATCATTATAATTGCCCGTTCCCAAATGCACATATCTGCGGATGCCTTCTTCCTCTTTACGCACAACTAAAGTGATCTTGCTGTGGGTCTTCAGTCCCAAAAGCCCATAGATAACATGGCAGCCGGCCTTCTCCAGCTTCTTGGCCCAGACAATATTATTTTCCTCATCAAATCGGGCCTTCAGCTCTACAAGGACCGTAACCTGTTTCCCGTTTTCCGCCGCCTGGGCCAGGGCTGCGATGATCGGAGAATTTCCGCTGACCCGGTAAAGGGTCTGTTTGATCGCCAATACCTCCGGATCCCTGGACGCCTGGCGGACAAAGTCCACTACGGGATCAAAGCTCATATATGGGTGATGGAGAAGAATATCCTGTCTGCGGATCTGGGTAAAGATATCCTCGTCTGTCATCATCTCTTTTACCGGCGCAGGGGTATAAGGAGCTACTTTCAGGTGGTCAAAGCCTTCCAGCTTATACATCTTCATCAGGAAAGTCAGGTCGAGGGGGCCGTTGATATAGTGGATATCCTCCTCTTTCATATCAAATTCCATTTTCAGGATCTTCAGCAGTCTGGAATCCATCTTTTCTTCCACATCCAGACGGATCACTTCCCCCCACTGCCTTTTCTTTAACTGCTTTTCAATCTCTGTAAGCAGATCTGCAGCTTCATCCTCGTCAATGGTCAGATCCGCATTCCGGATGATCCTGTAGGGACAGGTGCAAACTACCCGATTGCTCAAAAACAATTTTCCAATATTTCTCTCAATGATCTCTTCCAGAAGCACCACTGTGGTCTTATCCTTCTTATCTCCCGGGATCTCAATGATCCTTGGAAGCACAGAGGGAACCTGAACCGTGGCAAATTCCAGTTCTTCCTTATCCTTTTTCCCTTTTTTTGCGATCAGAGCTCCGATGTTTAAGGTTTTATTCCGCACCAGAGGGAAAGGTCTTGCGCTGTCCATGGCCATAGGCGTCAGGACAGGATAAACCGCCTCTTCAAAATACTTATCCACAAAGGCCTGCTGATCTTCCGCAAGATCCTCGTGCTTCTCTACCACCTTTACTCCCGCTTTTTTCAGCGACGGAAGAAGGGAACGGTTATAAGTGCTGTACTGGGCCTGGATAAATTTCTTCACCTCTGGAGCCAGAGCTTTCAGCTGTTCCTTAGGCGTCATCCCTGCAATATCCGGTTTTGTATACTTTGCATGGACCATATCCTTTAAAGACGCTACCCGGACCATGAAAAATTCATCCAGATTCGATGCGGTGATACTTAAAAATTTCAATCTTTCAAATAACGGAATGCTTTTGTCTCTGGCCTCTGAGAGAACCCTCTCATTGAATCCCAGCCAGCTGATCTCTCTGTTCCAATAATATTCTGGTTTCGTATATGCTTTATAATCCATTGTCCCAGCCTCCTACTTTTGTTTCTTTCTCTTCAATACCGGACGGATACTGAAAATCTCTTCAAAGAAATCCGCAGCTTCTGTAAGCAGCGCCTTCTCCAAAGTCAGATCTGCCTTTGCACTTACCCTCATGATCAATTCCTGGTCTTTCATAGAAGTACTGATCTCTTCAATTTTCTGTTTATGGCTTCTGTCCAGCACATTTGCCACCCGCATGATCGCTGTCAGCTTAGCGACCTTCATATAGTCCTTGCGATCGATCATGGCTTTAGAATCCGCCTCGTTATAGTATTCAAAAGGCATCTTGATAAATTTCACCACATTAGCGATCAGTTCCCGCTCTGCATGGGAAAGGCCGATGATCTCCGTGGACATGATGATCTCGTAAGCGCACTGGGAAGAATTGCTGGAGCTGATAAAGTTTCCGCAGTCATGGAGGATTGCGGCAATCTGAAGAAGCAGCCGCTCTCTTGCGCCCATACCATGTACTTTCTTCATTCCGTCAAAAATCGCCAGAGCATTTTTCAGCACACACTGGGTATGGCTTTTTCCGCTCATATATCTCTTTCCGATATTTTTTGCGGAAACGATAATATCGTCTTCAAAGTTATGCCTGCTCTTTATAAACTTATGCTTTTCCGCATAATCATAAGAAATACCGTCGTTGAGCTGGGTACCGGGCAGCCACATGGTCTGAGCTCCCAGTTCCTCTACAAATACCCGGTATATGATCATTGCCGGAATCAGGATCTCTGCATATTCCAGAGAAACATCAAGGGAAACAGAAATCTCCTCAGGCGAACGGTTCACCACCCACTGGTACTCTTCCATAAAAACATCATAGCTTACCGTGCGGTTTTCCTTCATACTCTGTTTATCCTCAAAGAGCTTGTCCAAAAAAGAGTCTCCCATAAGGATGATATTATCTATTTTTCTATCTTTCAGATGAAGCTTTTTAAACCCAAGGATCTGATTATGTACCAGCTCCTCCACCATTTTCTCATAATGGGTGGTTTCTTTTTCTACAGGGTACAGGATTTCTCTAACCCGGAGACTGCCCAGCATAAAACGCTGTGTAGTCACCAGCGCATCTTTATCAAAAAGGGAAATCTGCATATTTCCTCCGCCCACTTCAATAATAGCGGTTCCCTTCTGGATCATTTTCGTAAAGGATTCTTCTTTTGCCGCCACAGATTTGTAACCGAAAAATCTCTGCTCAGAATTGCTGAGTATCTCTACCCGGATACCGGTCTTCTGATAAACCTGTTCCAAGACGATCCAGACATTTTCCGCCTCCTGCAGCGTGCTGGTGGCACAGGCCCTGTAGCTTTCTACCTGGTATCCCTCCATGATATTTGCAAAATCCTTGAGAATATGGCAAAGCTGGCTGGCGGTATCAAAAGCGATCTTCCCTTTGCCGTAAGTATCTCTTCCGATTTCAAGCCTCTGGCGGATTTCATCCACCTGGCGGATTCCTATTCTGGACGACATTTCATAGATATCCATGCACACGCTATAGGAACCTACGTCAATGGCTGCAAATGTTGTAATTCCCATTTCTCCCTTCTCCTCCTCATCCGTTCTTTCTTCCCTCTTCAGACAGGGGCGTCACTGCTCCTTCCCGGATATTTCAGATTTTTTCCAGGAATTCTTTCAGTTTTCCGTACTCTTTTTCTGCTGTGTGATACCCCTCCTGATAAAGAGCTTCTAATTTCTCCCGGTCTTTCTCAATTCTGCCGATTTCCACCGGTTTCTCAGGGCAGATAATAAATACTCTGCCTGCCTTCTCCTCCCGGGTCAGATAATCCAGGGTTTCATTGTAACGGACATGCCGATCCTTCATCCGCTCCACAAGCTTGGGGAATTCTTTCTGATACCGGAGCCTGATAAGAGGCATCGCTTTATTGGGGCCTTTCCTGTAACCCCGGTCTCTTGTAAGGACCACTACTGTTTTCTCATTTCCAAGCTCCTGAGATTTTCTCACCGGTATGGAGTCTACGATCCCGCCGTCCAGATAAGGCTGTTTTCTGATCCAGACGGTTCTGGACAAAAGAGGAAGGGAGCTGGAAGCCCGGACATAATGGATCCCTTTATGCATATCATCGATTTTTTTATACTCTGCTTCCCCTGTCCGGCAGTTCGTAACTACCGCATAGAATTCAGTAGGATTCTGGTCATAGGTTTCATAGTCATAGGGATTCAGCTCCTCGGGAATTTTCCGGTAACACATATCCACCCCAAATAAGTCTCCTGTTTTCACCAGGCTTTTAAAACTGCAGTAATCCTCATCGTCTAAGTAATCTGTATTTGTCTCAAATCCTCTCCTTCTCTGCTTGGAAAGGTAGCTGCAGGCGTGACAGGCGCCGGCGGACACCCCAAGACAGGTGTGAAAGGCAATATCCTTATCCAGGAAGAAATCCAGCACTCCGGCGGTAAAAGCTCCCCGCATGCCGCCTCCCTCCAGGACAAGACCTGTTTTACTGTACCAACTCATAAAGTCCCTTCTTTCTGTTCATTATTCTTATTGTAACACGAAAACATGCAGTTAAAAAGTTAAATCCTTTTAAAAAA
>CALWSM010000005.1 GCA_944384185.1 uncultured Blautia sp.
GCCAGCGCCTGCACCAGCGTCAGGATCATCTGCAAAGCCGCCGGGATCAGCTGCGGAAGCTGCTGCGCGATCCCGGTTACGAGTGTGGATAAAATCGACACACCAGCGCTTACAAGAGCCGGTATATTGGCCGTGATCGCGCTCATCAGATTTTGGATCAGCGTCGCCCCCTGAGCGATCAGGTTTGGAAGGGCACTCGTAATTCCCTGCGCCAGATTGGAGATAATCTGCGGCCCCTGCGTCTGTACCATCAGCAGAAGACTGTCGATCTCATTTCCAAAAGCGCTATAAAGCAAGCCGAGTCCGGCCACAACCACGCCGATACCACCGGCGATGGTTAATGATTTCATAAACATTCCGGAGAATGTCGAAGCTTTAGAAAGTATCCCTCCAAAGGAAGATACTTTGCTTCCTGCTGCCGTTAAAAAATTTCCAAAGCTGGAGAATTTACCGCCTGATTCAGAAAGCGATGCTCCGAAAGTTTTTAACTTATCACCAGATGACGCGATATTATTTCCGAAGCCGGAAAATTTTCCTGATAGTCCGCCGATAATTCCATTAACACCAGATACCGCTGTCTTTACGGTTCCAATACCGCTACCGAATGCCAGAATTGTCGGTACTGCTGCCCCTATGGTAAGAGCGGTTTTCCCCAGCGACGCCAATTCTTCTGTTGACATTCCCTGAAGCTTTTCAGCCAGTGTCCCCACAGCATCCGTTACGCCGGACAGAACGAGTACCGCGCTTCCCAGTTCATCCAGAAATCCCTGAAATCCTCCAGTTTGAAACGCATCGTTCAGGCTGCCAAGCATTTCATTAACCGCCGGAAGGATATCGCCGCCAAGCACTTCTGAAATACCCGATGTTAGGCTTCCCAGCAGCTGCATGGCGTTATCTTTCAGTGTTGATAGCTGGCCTGATACAGTCTGGGACTGCTTCTCCATGGACTGGAAGTATTTGCCGCCCTCAGCGGTGGAGCGCTGCATAGACGCGGTAATCTCATCCACGGATATCGTCCCCTTGCTGATCCGGTCATATAGCGACTCCATACTTTCGCCTGTAGTCTGACTGATCTCCTGTAGCGGGTTAAATCCAGCTTCGATCATCTGCTTAATATCTTCCAGCTGCACCTTTCCCGCAGAACTCATCTGCCCGTAAGCGGTAGCGATACGCGTCATTTTATCCGCACTGCCCTGTGAGATATCGCCCAGCATCATCATTTTATCCATGGCGTCATCAGCCGTGAAGCCATAGTTCATCAAAAGCTGCGTGGTTTCTGCCAGCTGCGGCATTTCAAACGGAGTCTCCGCACCCAGCTTTGTAAGACGCTGTACTACCTGTTCGGCCTTCTCAGCTGATCCAGTCATAACTTCAAAACTGGTCTGATACTGTTCAATGCTGGCGTTGTATTTCACGCCTGCCGCCGCCCCTGCCGTCAAAGCAGTAGTTACGCCAACCAGCGTTTTTCCAACAGCAGCAACGCCAGACTTCGCAAGACTACCCAGTTTTGAAAGCCCCTGGTTAAAACCGCTCTCGTTTATTTTTGTGTCAAAATTCAAATAGCCGTCAGCCATACAATCAATCACCCTTTCTGATCGCACGGCTCAACGGCTCACATGTGCTTTATCAAATCTTTATTTCAATTACTTTTCTGCATTCTTTACAGCGAAGGAAGACTCCGCTGCACTTCGCCCCTTCTGCATAAATCAGCAGATGTTTCCCGCAGTTGGGGCAGTGGTACCACGCTTTCTTTAGGGACAGATTTGGTATAAACATCTGACTCTTCATTAAAACATCGCCCCTATCTCATAATCGTTCATTTTCTTCCGGCGGCGTTTTTGTCGGATCGCGATCTTTTGCCGGATCTTTTTGATTCTCTTCCGCTCTGCCTTATCCTCAATCTCATTCAGATCAACGCCGCGATAATAAATCCGCTCTTTGATCTCCGTATCCGATGGCAACCCCTCAAAAAGTGTGAGGAACTGCCACCAGTGCAGATAGGGAATCGACGTAATATCAATGCCATATACTGCATAAAATGCACTGTAAATACAGGCGGAATCCTGTTCAAAGGAAAATACATCTTTCGTCTGCCTTTTTCTGGCTCCGGCCTCTTCCTCTTCTTCCGGTATCGCGGATTCATACAGCGCATCCGCCGCCATAAAGTCCTGAAGCGCACGGACGGCCTCCTTATAGTCTTTCGGTGGCGGATCGATATACCATTCCAGGACGATCTGCAGCGTCCCAGCAGTAAATCGCTCTGTATTCTGCAAAAACTCATGCAGCTTGATCCATTCCCGAAAATCCGTCACGATCCGGAAATCTTCTCCATTGACCCTTACGGTCTCCGGGAAGGGTTGGAACAGCACATTCATCTGCGGTCACGCTTCTTCTGATAATAGCGTCTCTGCTCACGGTTTACCGGTTTATTCACCCGGAACTTATCCGTCATATCGCTGTATTGTGCCACCTGTCCCATTTTGAAATCATAGATGGATCCAGCGGCTTCCAGTCGCTTGCTCAAGGATTCTGACTGACCAAACATCTGCCGCGCTGTTCCTTTTCCGAAAATACAGTCAAAGAAATCGTCGTAGACTTTGTTCTGGGCACGCAGCAGTTCCGATTCCTTCCCAGTTTTCGGCAGTGCTTCAAAATCTTTTTTTATGTTTTCTCCTGCTAATTCAACACGTTCCATGAATCCGGCGTCCCCGAAATCCACTTCCGCTTCAAAATCTCCAAATTTCCAAAGGCTCATAGGCTCACACTCTCCTTATCTGTTACTTCATTTGCTGCCAATTCATACTGTTTCCGGCATATCGCCCTCCGTAAACGTGCAGGTCTGCCAGTTATCTTCCGATGTACAGTAACCCTTCGTCATATCGGATGCAGCAGAAAAGCTTCCGCTGTAAACCAGTGCGTCTGTTCCATCGCCAACGGTATCCGGGATGACACTGTAGGTTCTCAGCCTGGCCGGTGCATTCCCGGAAGCATCCGCATCAAAGATATCCACGCTGACGATTTTTACCTGGGCGTCTGTGCCGGTCTTCTCATCGTCGATCATCTCCCCGATCTGCTGCTGCACCGGATCGTTCGTATAGCGGTCAAATTCAAATTCGACAGCTGTCGCATAACCGGTTACATCCGTCCGTTCTGTCGATTCATCCACATACCTGCGGCTATACTCCTGTGCTTCCTTTCCTTCCGACATGGACGTAAATCCCGTCATTCTTGTATATTCCGGCCCTTCTCCGACCATCATAAACGCCAGCCGCTGATGACGGCCAACTAATGTTTTTGTTCCTTCAGGCATATTGTTTCCTCCTTTACCTGTAAATCAATCTGCATTGTATCTGATATCTGCCAAGCTCCGAATCCATGGAAAACAGATACCCGCTTGTCTGGATATCAATCCGGACAGGGGTATGCCCGTCAAGCTCCGGCAAAACATCTTTTAAGTTATTTTCATCGATCCACTCCTGCAAGAACTGGTAAAATCCACTGTTTTCAATCCCCGTTCTGGCGTCCCCGTCATAGGCTTCCTTTGAGGTAAGAGCGAACTGGAATTGCCGAAGCGCACTTCCGTCCACATACCGCCGATAGATCGGATCGCCGCCGATCGGATCGATGGAATAGGCCATCTCATCCGGCAAATAGTCGATATTGACCTTCCCATCTTTCAGGAAAGGACAGGTCAGAATATAGTTCCGGATACTTTCTATAATCGGTTTACCTTGCTGCAATCTGATTCGCTCCTTTCATAATCGCGTCTTTATGTCCTGCTTTCATGGTTTCGAACCATCTGGCTTTCGTCTTGTGCTCGTAATACTGCCGACGTGCATAGGGAACCAGGTATTCAATGCTGCCGCTTCCAAGGACCGTGCCAAGGGTAGCTGCCTTGATCATCATTCCTGTTTTCCGTGGCGTCAGCGGATTCATATACCGCAGGCATTCGGAATCCACAAAAGCCTGGGCACTCTGAAATGCCGCGTTTTTCTTTGGAGCAAATCCAGGAGCCCACTTCAGTTCTGCCATTACCGTTCCGCCTTTTGATGACACTAGCGATATGGTTCCTCTCGGAGTGGATATCTCAAAATTCTTTCTTTGCGCCATTTACTCACCACCAATCCGCCAGTGTGGAAGACCGCCAAACCGATTGTCTGACCAGGATGTGATTTTACAGTACCGCTTCCCCAAACGCTGCAGATCCGCCGGTCTTTCAATATCAATGCCACATTCTCCCAGTACCACCAGGTCATCATTTTGCAGCGTCCAGTTTTCCAGAACACCGCAGCCTTTTTCCTGCCATTCATCTTCAGAGATATAGGTATTCATACACTGGGCATCCTCTGGTATACGAATTTTATACACATTGGCGCTGTTCACGCCGGTATCACCAACCGAAACTTTATGATCTACATAAAAATGCACGCCGTAGATCACAGAACGCTGCCAGTGATCCAGGCGTGTATCTTTATCGTAATAATGGTTATAAAGTGTGATATCCGCATTGGTAATCATGGACACACCTCACTTTCCGGCGCAGTAGACCAGTGGGAAGCAGCCACTTTCGGATTTCAGAATAGACCTTCCTTCCGGTCAGCTCTTCTTTGGTTTCGCCGTCTTTTCCTTCTGTGACAAACGTGACAGAATATCCATCATTGTTCTCACTTTTTACGGTTCCGGTGTTTCTGGAAGAAGGCTTGTTCGTGCTGACACTGGCAGAATAATACAGATCCGCTGCAGAGCAGGCGGCATATTTCAGCTCCTCTCCGTCATAATTGTCAGATGCTCCCATCGTCAGATATCGGATGTACTGCGAAGCGGTAAGGATCTGGCGGTTAAAGTCATCCTCTTCCATTTTTCCGCAATAAGTACCGGCGTAAAAATTATAATCCGCGTATGCCTTCATCCAGATCACCTCAAGTCATAATTCCGGCAGCCTTCAAATTCGTAATAATCGCATTGATTGCCGTTTTGTTTGCGTTCGCAAGCGCAACCACGCTTTGTGCGATCGCCTGATCATAAGCTTCTCCCGCCGCTGTAGCATCCGACACTGAAACAGAGGAAACCTCTGCAGATTTTTTAACTCCGCCAAGAGTCGTTTCTGTTGCTTCTGGAAGTGTATAAGAAGACCCCCCGGAAGATTCCGGCCAGTTCTCCGCAAGCTGATTAATCAGTTCAGCAATCTGACTCTCCGTTGGGGCTTCTTCCTCTCCGGTCACTTTCTTATACAGACTTTTTAATGCTTCTGCAATCTGCATTCCTTCACCTCCCATCAGGCTCCAGCTTTCAGGATAGAGAACGGACACCGGGACGCTTCTGTCGGCTGTACGGAGTTGATCGGATTCGGGATTTCCCAGCCCAGCCGCATTACCGCACGCAGCGCCACCATATCATTCTGCATCAGGTTGTATGCAATGGTACCGTCCGTATTCTGTACCACGCCTTCCGTGAACAGCTTAAAGGTAATATCCTGACGGATCGAATATACCAGCTGGGAGAAGTCGCCGGAAATCATCAGGGCTTTTGATTTATCGAAAGCGCCATTATTTGGGAAAGTAATCGGGGAGCCATCCAGCGCATAGCTGGTGCTGCCCTGAACACTGTCTTTAAAGATCGGATTACCAGTGGAATCCTTCAGACCTCTCAGCTTTGCCCTCATGGAAATATCCGCAACGTGACCACTCACGAAGAAGCCGTCCTCCTCTACTTTTGCAATCACACCGTCTTCACTCATGATCGCGTCATAAAGGTCATCTCCGGTGTCCAGCGTTACTACATTAGACGCCGCGGTTGCCGTTGTTACGATATCGCTTCTCCAGGTGCTGGGTTTATCCGTCCCGAAAAATACGGCAGCATCAATTACTTTTCCAAATGCTTCGGTAACCCTCGGTCTAACCTGTGCCCAGATATCGTAATCAGAGTCGTCCAGAACAGCTTCCGGAATCGGCACAATAACGGCAATCTCCTCCGCCACAATATCCTTTTTATCCCATGCCATTTTTGTGGTCTGCTTCGCCCCGTTATCTCCGCTTACAAAGTAAGCAATCGGCAGCATATCCAGCACCGGCATTCGGTAAGTCTTACTGGACATGTTCGGCAGTCTTCTTCCCATGGATAATACCGCCGACTGTGTTACCGCCCCCTGGATAATTTCATTCGCATATTCAATTGGGATCAGGGAGTCGGCACCTGTCCGGTCAATCAGCGTTGCATCGTTGTCAAAGAGTTTTAAGTTCATTCTATGCTTTTTCATTTATACCTGCCTTCCTGCGGCTCTTCGAATCGCCGCGTTAATATCATCATGTTTTCCTCCGGATCCTCCGTTATTCTGGGACGGAACGCCGGTACTCATCACCTTATATGGCTTACCCGTAAATCTGGGATTTTCTTTCAGGTATTTTTCAGCCGCCTTTTCGAAGGTAGTTTTATCGTCCACCATCTGGGAGACCTTAAACACCACATAGTCCAGATCCTCCGTGCGTACCCCTTTGGATGTAAGCAGTTTTTCATTTTCCATCTGAGCGACTTTTGCAAGCGCTTCATCACGTTCCTGCTGCAGCTGCGCCGTGTTTGGCTGATTGGCTTTCTGGCGTTCCCGGTATTCATTTAATGCCTGTCTTACCTGCTCTTCCGTCATGCCCTGCTGCTGGAAGTAGGAACGAAGGGCGGACTGTTCTGCCCGGTGTGCTCTCGCGTTTGCAATCTCTTCCGCCTGCTCAAAACTGAACGTCGCCTGTCCCCCGGCATTTCCCTGGCTGCCGTTGCCATTTCCAGTACCGTCGCCCTGGCTGCCGTTGCTCCCAGTTCCAGCACCGTCCTCAAAAAGCTGTAAATTCATTCTATATTTCATGATCAATACCTCCAATGAGTGGTTTCGTATAGTTTTAGGCCATCACGTTTCGGGCACAAAAAGAAGGCACATAACCCCGCGCCTAAAAAGGGAGATGGAAGGATCACCTCCTGATTTTCACATACTGCGGATACTGATCCGCAATATCAAAAAGTGCCATCACCATGGCTTTCCCCAGATTGGTACAAAAAAAGTCATCTGGGATGTCCCGCATCTCCAGGTGACCATCTTGTATATGCACTCTACTGTTTTTCTTTTCTGCCAGATAGCCCGCCACCATCTGACTGATGGCAGACAAACTATGGCAGACCTCCGGTTTCCCTGCATGGCCGTCAAAGATAATCTTATCCGGCTGCAGCGTAATCGTCGTCATTCCTATCCCGCCCTTTCGTAAGCCTTTGCAAAGATCTTTGGTTTACATGGGTAAATCTGATTGCCATCACGGATGATATAGTCCCCGATCTTGGCTTTTACCCTGCCCGCTGCCGTCCGGATCGTACAGCCGTACACATGCACCGCCCCGTCCAGCAGGCTGCGGTCAATCTCAATCTTCTCATCAATGACCGCCTGTGTAAACCAGTCTGGCGCAATCATTTCCGCATCGGCAGATAGCTGAAACGCATCCACTTCCGTGGGTTTTCTTCGATACCTCATAATCTCCTCCTTTCCTGAAAATGGGTATAAAAATACCACTCACTCCGAAGAATGAATGGTATTAATAATTATGCCACTCACAGTTTTTGCAAATGTTTTTCCAGTTTTCTTTTTTCTTATACTTGTCCGGCAGTGCAGATTCAATAATCATTCCTTCAACTACATCTCTGTTCTCAATGCAATCAATATCTTCAATCGTTTTATCAACCAGAGGACAAAATACATACCGATCATCCATATTTCTTCAGCACCTCCATTACTTTCTGTACAGTTTTTGTATACTGCTCTGGTTTATATGCGGTCCGCACCTGCAAATTATTCTTATTTACATATGCAACGCCATTGAGACTATAGTATCGTTCAAAACGCCCTCCCCACACTGTTTCGGATACTATTGCATTCTGAACAAAAGATTTTGCGTCACTAAACGTCACGTTATGACTGCGTTCTTTATTGATATGTTCATCGTCAAAACTCAATGCAGAAATATCTATCTTTGTTGGCGTTGTATGTATTACACCTCGTAGTCCGGCACTCTTTAACTCTGACTTTAGTATATCATTTTTCGCGGCTTTTGCAATTACTCTTTTGTACGTATTTTTATTTGGAGCAATTCTTCCACGCATATCCAGATATATCCGGTCGCGTTCTTGCTTCAAGCCCATCTTTCTGGAAAATCTGGCGTATTCGTTTAGCTGTCCCTGATACTTTGCCCTGGCAATGGTGATCTCTTCCGGATCTGCACCGCCGGCCTGCAGAAGTTGTACCTTTTCCCGCTGTGCCCGCATGGCCGTTTCCATCTGACGCTGCCGCTGCTTCGCTTCATACAGAGTATAGGTCTTTCCATGGTACTCTTTCGGAGTATTCTCTTCCATGTTCTTCTGCGCCAGCCATTCATCCGACCACTGCCGTTCTGATATTCCCATGATGAAAGGATACCGTTCATGATAGCAATTAATTCCCTCCAGGCCCGTCACCGTGCCAAGTCCGCAGACCGTTACCAGCTGCTGGCTGCTCCATACCTTTCCTTGCCAGACCTGGTGAGTAGGCCGGGCACCGGAATGCCAGGCTACTTCAAAGTAATCCGTCTGAAGCTTCTGCGCATTGTAGTCTGATACGTGTCCGGTCAGCTGGGTAATGCCCGTCATGACCGCCCTTCTGGCAGCCACATCCACACGGTTGGCCCTTCCCGATGCGTAATCGATCTGGCGCAAGCCGCTGTTAGTCAGCTGCGTCACAACCCGACGCAGCGCGCTGTTATAATCAAAGGCTCCTGAAATAATATCCAAACAGGCAGCATCCAGATACTTTTGATAAACCTCTGCCAGCGGCGTCAGCACTCGCTTTCCGTCCCCGTAGTCCAGGTAAAACCCTAAAGACTGGGTAATGTTCTGCAGCTCTGCGTCTGTCTGCTGGATGATTGCGTCCGTCAGCTGCTGCAGCTGAACATTCTCCTCATATGGGATATACTCCGCGTTGATCTGTCCGTATACATCCTTATTCCGGACGTATTCCCAGTCTATGACCTGATCATACAACTCGAACATTTCCGGATAAGAAGCATTCAGCGCTTCTTTAATCATTTTTTCAATATCTTCTGATGAATTCCCAAGGATCAGCAGCCGGTTGATCTGCCAGTCTGCTGTACTGGTGATCTCCCCGGCTTTTTTGATTCTGCGGATAATATCTTCCATGATCCGCAGTTCCAGATCCGAAAAGTTTTTTACGATCTGGCCGGAAAGCTTTTCTTTGTATTCCTGGTTCATTCAATCACCTGGTTCTGCTCCGGAAGATTCTTCTGTGCTTCTTCCAGCGTCTCCCCATACCACTTTGCCCGGTATTCATCATGCCGCATAACTCCCATGCTCATATCCGTTCGGTCTGTGGAGCGTTCCGCCTGCTTATCTTCGATGATGGAATCGTCAAAATCAATAACAATCTCCGATTCGGGATCCGTCTGAATATTCAATTTCTGCCCCAGCCTGGCGATGATACAGATCAGTTCTTCCAGAACAGACCGCAGCACAATTTCATGCTTCTTCAATGACCGGAACATATCAGAATTTTCACTGATGATCTGTGTGGCGGTCTGCACGCTGCCATTATCAAAGCGATAGTGATTCTGTCCGAATCCGCACTTTACCGACAGGAAATTCAGATTATCGTTAATTCCTTTCTCATGAGCATCCGACCGAAGGTTCATATCAATCTCTGTGATGGGCTTTCCGCCATCCTTCAGGCTATCTTCCGGCAGCTGATAAAATGTGACATCGTTTGGATCAAAAGCCGGATTGCCAAGCGGATCTGCAAACAGCATCTCCGGCGCAACAAAGATCCTCTTTTTCCCCAGCACAAATTCATTGATGTAGGAATCGTAAATCGTATCCAGGCCTTGCAGCACATCAATGGAATTGGCAAAGATCGCAATCCCCATTGGATTGTCTTTGCTGTAGTTGTTCACGATGTTCAGCCGGTCAATCACGAACTGCCTCTCACTTGATCCGGTTTCCATTCGAGGGGACAGACCGGAAAAAGCTTTTAATGTTCCCCAGTTTTCTGGGGGTACCTCCCGGCCGGCTCCGCTCGTGCATTCTACCACATGATTCTCTATGATGTACTGTTCTCCTTCCAGCTTATGGATCTGGATCTGCGCATAGTTCTTGGTCTCTATCGTTTTATAAAAAACAAAGGCACATTCGGATATACAGTTATTCTCCCAAGACAACGGATAAATATCTTCCGCGGACACGAAATTAATTTTTACCTGTCCTTCCCTCATGATTTCACCGGATTCAGATATCTCAATCGCTTCCAGATAGGGGATGTATGCAGCGGTTCCCGTATAAGCTTTTCGCTCCTGATACTCGTTTCCCATGACCCAGAAGTTATTATCTTCCATCACCTGCATGACAAACTCATGGGTATTGGTATCCTGAATCGTGATCTGTACCTTTTCATTCAGCAGAAGATCAGCGATATCTTCCGACAACTTCTTCGCCATGCCCATGCTCAGCCTCCTGCAGTTTACATAATTCTTCCCATTGTAGATCCGGTACCGATGGAACTTCCGAACATTGCCGATATACCAGCTGATCCATTCTGAAATTTTTGAATAAAATGACCTCTGCACCGTGGTATACCCAGCTTTTTGCAGATATTTCACAATGTCCATGTTGTTATTCCTCTCTTTCTCCTGCCGGCAGGAAGTATTTGATCTTTGACCACAGCCCCATTACCAGATAGCGCCAGGCATCGCAGCAGTGATCATCCACCTTCATCGGCTTTTCTTTTCCGGCTTCAATCGACTTGGGATCATACTCATAAGTTCCCATTTCCCGGATCAGGTTTTCCTGTTTTTCTGAAACACTCATTACCTGATAAGTTAACAGCTTCTGCACCCGCTGAATTCCAATGTTTACATCGTTTTCCGCCGGCTTCAGCATGATATTGTACTTCCTTGATTGTACTGCCAACCGCCTGATTTCTTCCGACAACCCAGCAGCAGACGGATCAATAAAAACATAAAAATTACTGCATGAGTATGTCTCATGCAGCTGATCCGCAAACTGTATTAAATCTTTCGCATAGTCGGAAGGGCTTTTCTGTTTTCCCGATTCCCGTCCGGAATGATAATATTCCCCCAGGCCCTCCAGCTGGCGATGGTTAATATTTACCCCGGCCGCCTGATAAGTGGTAGCGTTTTGCTGGCCATAATCCACACCGATACCGATCAGCTTGTACACCTTTCCTTCCGGTTCTTTTCGGTGACTGTCACTGAACATGTAATAGATCAGATCGTCTACGCCGATGCATTCTCCCAGCCACACCCAGCGATATAACCGATAATCGGTCTTTGCCAAAAGCTCTGCAGATTCCAACAGCTTTTGTCCCAGCCATTGAATTGGCACATCCCGGTAATCGATATGCTTCCGGACCGTATCCGGCCGCAATTCCATCTTTTGGCACCAGGCATTGATTGGCGCATTCGGATTCTTCGGCGGATTGTAAAGATAGACCATGCGAAAGAACTCATTGTTTCCACGAACGAACGTAGCCTCAATATTCGTCAGTTCTTCCTCGCCTTCGCCAACCTCAAAGAATTCTGTCAGCTCATCCAGCACCACCAGCCGAATCGGCTTATCCTCATCGATGATACCTTTTGTGTCGTCGATACTGTCGGATCCAGAGAAGTAGATCACATTGCCGGTCCGCTTATGCCGAATCTCCATCGGGGACAACCCGATGTCAAAATCCTCTTTGTTCATGCCAAGACGTCCAATGGCACGAATCATTTCTTTGTAAACCGTCTTACGCAGCTTATTGTGGCGCTTCCGCAGCACAACAACCGCCGCCGGTTCTTCCGCGGTAATCGTACTGATTGCCAGGATTCCGGCGAAACTGGATTTTGTACCGGCACGCCCGGAGGTAATGATTTGATGCTCATGATCTGTGTCATCGAACACATCCCACAGTTCTGGGATAATCACATCGTGCGGATCCACAGTCCCGCGTCCTTTATCCTCTTCCGGCGCTGCCTTTTGGACCTTTTCTTTCTGTGCCTGCATCAGCTGAATTTTTGCAAGCTGCTCTTCCAGGTCCGAAGCTGATTTTCCTTCCTGCCCGGCATACTGCGCGACGAAGTAGGCTGCCTTCGTGTTTCCCTTCATGGCTGCCTTAATCTGTGCCATTAAAAGAGCCGATTCTAAAGTACACTCAACACCAAGCGACTCCAGAATCGGCTTATATTCCTCATTCTCTATTTCAGCGGTAAGGAGCATGTTTAAGGTCTTCCGGAAATCTGCCTTCCGGCGCCTTGCTTCTCCGCTTGCCTTACCACCCATGACAGCTATTTCCCGTTGTTCCTTCGCTGTTCGTTCATGAAATCCATGCCCTTTTAAGTTCTCTTCATTTGGCATTTCACCACCTTCAAATCATCTGATTTTTTTATTATTCGGAAATATCATTATTCTCCTATACCTTTTAAACTCCCACCCATATGCCTTCAATTTCCATCCATAATCTTCCTTTGTAAAAGAAGATTTTACAATTTGTTTATATTTATATCCTGAAGAATTTTTTAAGTAAAAATGAAAATCTATATTTAATTCATCTTTTTCCTTTTCTTCCTGATTTAATCCTAAAAATAGTAATACAACTGAAAAATCCTTTCCGTTAGAAAAAATAGTTCCTATGTTTTTAGAAATATCAATTCTATTCTCAATATGAATTTCTGTTCTTAATAACGCAACAGCATCATCACCTATATTTTTAAATTTAATCGGATTTTCAAAATTATATATCCATGCTGGTACTGTAGGCTGTGTCTCTCCTTCACTAAAATCATTTAAACCGTTATTACGATATGCTATTTTGAAATATCCTTTTTTGGCTGCACGAATTCGTCTTTTCTCTCTTATATCTGAAGTACATTGAATTATTAAAATTAAAACTTGAATTATTAATAGTATAAATTGAGTCTTATCCATTCCAATCCCCCTTATTTTTTATTATACAACAAAACACCCCGTATTTCTACAGGGCGTCTTTCAAAAAATGCATATGAGGGAATTAAGGTACAGCGGCCAGCGCATGGCAATCACACCAGCCGCCGATCGGAAAGCCTGGACTCGAACCAGGATCTTGCTTACGCTGCTTTACCCGTTAAGCTACATTCCAGTAAGCGGACAGACAGCCGTCCGCTGTTGCGGTTCTTCCGTGATGTGGGGAGTCGATCACGTACCGCCAGCCGCAACAAAGGTAAATCAGCTGCAGGGTTTTGAGGCTCTGCAGCCGTTAAGGAGAAATACCGAATGGCAAGTGTAAAAGTAGAAATCCGTTCATCCACTTCGGTCATTATAAATACTATCACACAATAAGCGAACATGACCGAACATTTCTCAAAATAATTCATTTTTTTCCAGATACCGGTTATGCCGCATCCGGCAGCTGTCTTCCGTGTATTTGATTTTCCGTTTTGGAAATCTGCTGTTCATAATCATCGCGACTTTACTCCATGTGTAATCGTCTATGTAATACAGCTGAAAGATTTGTCGTAAATCGCTCCTGGGGATTGCATCAATGTAAGTCTCCACCTGATTCAGCGCCGCAAATAATTCATCCTCCTTGATATGCAGCTTTTCCACTCTTTTTCTTAACATGCTTTTCGCGCTTTCATATGCCGGCACCGGATACCCGGTAATGCGGATCGGACCGATCGTACCATCCTTGCGGGTCCCCATGACGGTATCAGATACCACCCCTTCCTCTTCAATTCTTCTCAACATCCGCTCACTGTCTTCTACACGCTTTTTGCAATCCCTGATTTCTTCTTTCAGCTCGCTGTACTGGATCAGCGCATCCTTCAGTTCCATTGGCATCACTCCTCTTTTACCCGTGGGATATACTGTCTCTCCCTGTGATATCTTTCCACCTTCCGTACACGGCCCAGCAATTGCGGCAGCTGATCCAGCACTTTCTTATTCTGTGGATTATCACAAAACCGGACGATCTCTTCCAATTCCTCCACAATATCCTTATACCGTCTTCGCTCCAATCGGCTTTTATGAAGCTTCGTACAGATTTTACTTCGCTCTTTCGCAGACGTCTCAAATTCGATCGCATGAAGGAAGTCCTGAAGCCGCTTCTCTTCTTTGTGCATGCCATCCAGGGAAAAACTGTACAGCTTCCTTACTTCCGAAAGGAAGTCAGTAAACTGCTTAATTCGCTCCGATACTTCTCCCGTCATCACTCCACCCTTTCAAACCGCCTCATGATATGACTCCTAAAATCCGTCTGATATGGCTGGTGCTCCATCTGCCGGCGGGCAGCTTTCGTATGCCGGTCATGCTCATTGCTTTTCTCGTAATCCATGCAGGCGCGTCTTAGATCGCGGTCTGCGGTAATTCTCTTCTTTTCACTGTTATCTATCATGATTATTCCTTTCTGGTCTGTATGGCTCTGGCTTCTCTCTCCAAGCGATGACCCTTTCCGATAAAAACTCGTTTATCGGGTTTCCTTGGTAGTTGTCAGCCCAGTAATGCACTCCGTCAACATAATGTTGTTGGCCAGATAAGTGAACTCCGCTCAAGAACTCCCATCTAACACTGACGTATTCCTCATGCCCGTCTATGATAGTTAAGTCATATACTCCTTCTTCTTTTGGCAATCCATATTTCTCCGTTGGAATCCAGCCGTCATTCATGTGCTTGCGGATGATTTCTTTTGCTATATTTAGCCCATAGCAAAGGTCAGTAAGATCTTCTGTTATTAATTCAGGATTTGAGCCATAGCGATCTATTGTTTCATCTATCTCTTCCAGAATCTTCTCTAATTCCTGCATATCAGTTCATCCAACCTCCTTCTTACTCCTTCGGCTCCACAATAACTGATGATTTCGTCTAAAAGTTCGTCCAGGAAATACACTGGCGTTTCTTTCTCTGGATCCTCCCACTCGTCTGCGGAACAGTCAAATACTATTGCGAATTTGTACCCCTGCCCGCCGTATCTCATGTATAATTCTTCATGTATTTTCTGCGGATTGGCATCCTTTCCCTTTATCCAGATTGGATATATTCCGAATCTATCCGCCCTTTCCTCTTCGATTATCTTCATATTAGTCCTCCCTATCCTTCGCCATCGCCACAAGCACCATCACCGCAATACCAGCAGCTGCACCGCCGATCAAGCCTAAAATAAATGTTAAAATCATTCCTTCTCCTCCTTATCCCATAATTTCTTCAGGTCTTCCAGCAGCTTAATCATGCTGTCGATTCCCTGTTTACTGACAAAGTGCAGGACGGCATATTGATGTGACAGGTCATTGTCAAGTATGTACAGATCATATCCGGCCCCGTATTTGCTTTTTATTCCGATTCCCTGCTTGGTCGGCGGATTCATACCAAGCATGATGGGGTACTGTCTGTTTTTCATTCCTCCCATATCCCTGCTTCCTTCATCCGCTCCACCTGCCGCTGTATTTTTCGGCCTACCTCCGCCTCCAGCTCCTCCTGGCAGTCAAGCAGGTGGATCATCTGCTGCAACATAATCATCACGTCGGCAATCTCTGATATCAGATTTTTTCGTCTCTCTATTTTCTCTTGATCCTTGTATATGTTTGTCCGTCGAAATTTATTGATTGCCACAATACACTCCGCCAGTTCTTCCTGGCACTGCAGGGACTGCTCTTGATACCCGTACAGGTCAGCAATCCGGTGCAGGGTGGCGGTTGTCTGGTATTCACACTCGATCATATTTTCTCCTTTCCCGATAAGGTTCTGTCAGGCTGTCCCACTCATCCAGCAGGTCCTGCGGCACCTTTTTTGTTTTCGGATCTACCTCCGGCAGCTGTGGTGCATCCTGCCGCATATCCCGGATCGTATGGATAGACAGCCCGGTAATCTTCGCGATCTCCTTTGGGCTGCTTCCCGCAGCGATCAGGCGGTAGACTTGGTTCCTTTCTTCCTCTGTGATTTTATGCCCCTTCATGGTTCCCCCTTCTTTCAAAATCTTCCATCACTGCCCACAGCAGATCATGACAAAGTTGGTTCTGGTGTGCTGCGTAAATCCTCTCTGCTTCCTGGCGGACTGCGTCAAAGTATTCCGGCGTGTTCTCTGCCCGATAAAACCTTTTCCGAAACTCCCAGATTTCCACAAGCATCCGATTTTCTTCCGGGATATCCGTCCCTTTCACCGCGTAAAGTTTACTCAATGATACATCCCGCCTTCCGGTAGCTGGTTTTTCTTCTCTTCCACTGATTTTCACAAAAACCAATATTGTCCACATAGTCGTAACATATTGGATTTTCTTTCCCTTCAAAGGTTCGGGCAATCCTTCCAATGCTTTGTGTAACTACAGCATAATCTTTCTTTGGCGTGGTCAGATACAAACGATCCAGCCTGGGAATATCCAGTCCTTCCTTCGCCAAACTGAAGGAAGCAAATAAAAAATGTTTCCTCCCCTCCCGCATTTCTTCAATCGCGCGGATCCGATCCTTTTTTCCCGTTTTCGACGTCATTTTCCCATCGATCATAACGCTCTCCATCTGAAGGTGTTCCGGAAGTGTTCCCCTTAATAAACGCAGGTGTTCCAATCGGTCAGATAGAATCAAATTATAGTGATCTTCGTTCTTTTCCAGATCCTCTATAATTTTTTGGTTTCTCACGGGATGTTTTATCAAATAGGGTATCAGTTTACTGTATGCCAAAGTTCCATCTGTATCCTGGCATTGCCGGCTGATCGGTATTCCTGTATCTCTCCGGATCACAGTCACCTTCATGGTCTTTTCCGATACCGCCGTTTCCGGAACCTGATATTTTACATTCCCCAACACTGCGAAAGTGCTTTTGATCAATCCGTCTGACCGATGAACGGTTGCGGATAATCCGTATTTATACCGTGCCGCCAGGGAACTGAGAACCCGATAGAACATCTTTGCACTGGCGGGCGTCCCAGACACCCTATGGCATTCATCCACAATAATCAGATCCCAGCAGTATTTGTATTTTTGCAAATCCAGCTTGGATAACGTCTGCACCGTCGCAAACGTCACATGGCTGCCAATCGCCACTTTCCCGCCAGTAATCTTTCCAAGAATGCTTTTTGGAAAATACTGCGCCGCCCTCTCATAGGACTGGTTCAACAGATCCTGTGTATGCGTCACCCAAAGCGTTTTCCGCTGCAGCTTGGCTGCCAGGGCAATCCCCATCTGTGTTTTTCCGCTCCCGCAGGGACTTTGCAGGATGCCGCATCCGGCCTTTTCCATGGCCCTTACTGCCTCTTCCTGGTAATCATACAGAGGGATGCTGCCTGGATAAGGAATCGGGCCATGATCCGCTAAATCCTGCGATATCTCTGCGGCCTTCAGATAAGGACGAAGCAGTTTCCCCGCACCACAGGGAATTACCAGACTCAACCCATCCACATAATAGAAATATAACTCCGGATCTGTTCTTCCTGTCCACAATCCCATCCGCTGCTTTTTGCTGTATTCCGGATTTGGTATTGTCAATTCTTTTCGGACCGTTTCTACCAGCTCTCTTGGCGGTCCCTGGATCCGGATTTCATTACTGATCTGTACCTGCATCTTCTCCATCTATCCTCCGCTGTAGATCCACCCACGCTTCCAAATGTTTTCCATATCGGATCACATCCATCTCTGCAATACTTTTTGTTCCGCTTTTCTTCAATGCAATCAGCATATGGTATGGCATAAGGTAGATGCGGCCGGAAAACTGAAGGACAAACATCCCTTCCCAATTCCCGGTATCACTCCATAGTTTCATCGCTTGTTCCTGATTTTCTTCTATCCTGCTCAATCGAAATTCACCGCTTTGACAGTCTTTGCAATCAAATACATAAGTTCTTTTATTTTTAGCCGCGATTAAATCGAAGGGCTGGCCATTCTGATTGTCCTGCATCCGGTGTACCCAAAAGCCATACCCTGCCAATTTCTTAGCAAACTCTTGTTCAAATGCCGTTCCTGCGCTTTTATTACTCATATGTTTTCCTTTCCTAGTCTTACCTTTTTCCTTTTGTCTTACCGCTATCTTACCGTTTTCCCGATCCGGTAAGCCCCGCAAACCCGCATAAACACTGGGTTTTCTCAAAAGGTCTTACCATCTTACCGAAAAACCGGAAACATACATTTCTATTTTTTAGACATTTATATGTTAAGTTTTTCACAAAGTTTTTTTTGCCCCTATAAGCGTATATGTTCAGGTAAGACTGGTAAGACGGTAAGACTGTATCTTATAAAGCCTGATTTTATGCGGGTTTCAGGGTCTTACCAAAGGTCTTACCAAAATGGCGTTTTCAAAAAAGGTAAGACTTTTTCGGCTTAATTTTCAGTCAAATGGCAGTTCTATCTGTCCATTTTCTATATCTTCGAGTTTCATGAATCCATTTTCATCCGTTTCAGATTCCATGGCGAGTTTAATATAACTTGCCCGGATCCCATATACTTTTGTCTGGTGAACGTATTTCCCCTGGGAGTTTTTAATCAGCCGCTCCTTTGTCGCCCATTTTTTACTGACTGCCGCATAATCGAAGCCGCTCTTTTCCAGGAATTCACACAGCACATCCTTATTGATCACAGCAACCGACGGGATCTCCGAGTGTTCCGCGTCCTCCTCAATTTTTCCCCACACTTCCCCTTTATTCAAAGAGTCTTCTTCTTTGGGGTTCTGGAAGCGCACCGGATTTTTTGCAATCCAGTTTAACACTGCCTGATAAGAACTTTCTGCAATATCCACCTCCTTGGCGCTGCGCAGATACTGTTGTACTTCTTTTATTGTAAATGCCGTCTCCTCCGTGAAGATAACCTCTGTCAGGATCCGGTCCGCCAGTAGGATGCATGCCATTGCCATGGCCTGCTTTTCCGTTGTATCAAGCTGGCACATGGCATCAAAATACTGACGGTACTGTTCCTGCAAATCTGTTTTTTTGATCCCCTGCAGATATGCAATCAGCATCCGCCCGGCATGTCCATAATGTTCCGTCAGTACGGATACCGTATGGTTTCCATCTTCCAGCAGCTTCTCTTCCGCTTCCACCTCAATAACGCGGTTTTTGGATCCGGCCCTGCTGTTGGATTTTACAATCGGCTCTTCCCCCGTAAACAAAAAGCTGTTATGCCAGGTTTTGGTTTCCTCCACACCCCCGGATGCCCGTCCTCGCCCACGGTCTATCCCTTCTGTGATTTGATAGATCAGCTGGTCAAAATTCGTCGTCCATTTATCTTTCATGGTCTGCAGCTCGTCCCCAGCATAAGGCAGGGAATACAGGAAAGCAGATGTTCGCATGATTCCAACCTTGGTCGTATTCATGGTTTTCACCAGGCCGCCCATTTTAGGGTTCCCCCAGATCGACATAGCGGCCATAATCGCTACGGTTTTTCCTGTTCCGGATTCCCCGGACCAGATATGGAAGACAAAGGGCAGCACATTGACCAGTTCGATCAGAACACTGGCAAAACTGGCTGCAAAGGCCAGTCTTACCACCTTGTTTTTTCGCAATATGCTGCAATGCTGCTTCCAAACCTCAAAATTCCCATGCTCCCGGATATTTTTGTAGATCACATCGTATGCTTCATCGCCATCGTAGACGATATCTTCCGCGTAAGGCATAAATTCACCGCCGGCCCATCCCAAACGGTTGATCGAGCGCACCGGCTCCAAAGTAGCCGGATTCATTCCTACACAGTCGCTGATGTAGCGAATCAGCGATTTTGCGTTTTCGGAAGTCACCTCGATTCCAATATCGCTTAATACGTCCACAATTGCTTTATTATCCGCGCAAGCTTTCCGGTTAACCGTTACGTTCTGCCATTGCCCGTATTTAAAATAAGCCAGGGTAATCCGTTCTCTCCCGGTATCAATGTTTTTATATACCTTCACCGGGAGGATAGGGTGTGTACAGGCCTGCACGATGACCGGCATCCCCTTTCCGTCAAATTTTTGCATAGAGATTCCAAGATCATTGGCCCGCCAGGGACCGCACTGCAGGGTAACAGGCTGTCCGGTAAAATTCGTGGTATTCCCGGTCTCTTTCATCTTCTGCGCATAATCCAGAAAAAAAGCTTTCAGGACTGAGTTAAATTCATTGATGCGCTTCATTCCCCTGGCCTGATTCCTGAGGGCTTCTATGTACTGGGTGCGCTCTATATTGCCGTCAATCTCAAAAATTTTATAAAAAATTTCATCAGGAAAGGGCTGGCCTGGATGAAGCTCAGTCATACCAGCTATTAATTCGTTCTCTGATTTTTCCAATCATCCTCACCGCCTCCCTGTCTTCATAAAATTCCCCGGGATTGTCCTGCAGGCATTTTATCCGGTATTCTATGTAAGATAATCTCATGAGTGCCTCGTCAAAGTTCGGATCAGCAAAATTGCGGGACGCTTCACACAGAAGGATCCAATATATCCTTAAGGCATCCTCCGCTTGTGCAATCCACTGATCCTGTTTTTTCTGCAATCTTATCTTCTTTTCCCGCTCCCGCCTTTCCCGGTACGTCAGTCCTTCTGTCTGGATCGGCAGAGAAAAATCCTCAATTAATTTCACTGCTGCCTGTTCATTATTCAGGCCGAACAGCCGGCTGACAAATGTGATAACATCGCCGCCGCTTCCGCAGGAAAAACAGTAATATCCCCGATTATGCGGATAAATCCGCATACTGGGTCTGCGGTCCTGATGGAACGGGCAAATACAGCACCCGTTCCGCCCGACTGGATAACCGTAAAATTCCGCGGCTGTTTTCATCCCCACCAGGCCCTTAATATTCTCGTAATCTGTCTTACATAAATGGCAACTCTTCATCGATACCGTCCGGAATATTCATGAAACCATCCTTTGCCAGCGCCGGATCTGCCGCCGGAGAAGCGGCAGTCCCGCCGGTATTGCTGGAATTTTCCAGCAGTTTATCTTCCGGTATCTTCGCGTTTTTCAGTCCCTCCAGGCTGCGGATCTGGAAAATTTTCGTGGAAAACCGTTTTTCCCCATCCTCCGTTAAAAACTGTTCCCTACCCATCACAGCGCCGAATTTTTTCCCAACCAGGGTCTTTTCATTATTTTCCCGGCCCCAGGGAAAGAAATATCCCGGCGTAGATTTTTCAATGCTGGTCATCATACCTTTAAAGAACGGCAAGCTGCTTCCGCTCACAAACTGTCGGTGCATTCCCCGGTATTTTGCATTCTGATTGGTCAGCTTTTCCTCCCGGTATTGCTTCTGATAAAATCCCTTATATTCTCCTTCTGCAATATCAAACTGCATGACAAAACGCTCATTCCCGTTATAATTTTCCATCCGCGCCCCTAAAATTTCACATACATATAAGCCTGCGGGAAGCTGGGAAAATTCCCCTGTATAGGCTGCCGCTTCATCGTATCCCTGTGGTTTATTAATCATCTTTCTTTTCCTCCTCTTTCTGATTTTTGGGATTTTCAATTCCGTAATATTCCCTGATAACGTTGTCCACGTAGAAAAGGTCGTTGTCGATTTCTACTTCCGGAAACATATCGTCCGGCGCTTTACTGACGGCGCCATCCCTGGACTGGGTTATAAAAGCATACTTTTCCCCTTTCACCGATCGAAGCACAACCGTAAACATTCCCTCTAAACACACTTTTTCATCCAGGAGTTTTCCAATCGTTTTTGGTTTAATATCACCGAATTCATTGGTATCTTCATGCATGATGATATAGACGATCCGGTCTTCCGGCGCTTCCGACACCGCCTGAATCAACCGGTAAAAGTCATCCGCCATCTGATTATACAAAGAGAAAACTGCATTCCCTTTTCCTGTCGTATTATGCCCATCCATAAACTGTCCAGTGATCAGGTATCCCGCATCATCAATCACAATAGATTTCGGCCACTGCGGGCTCTTAATCGCTGCTTTAATCTTCTGATAATCATGACATACGTTTCCGGAAAGCTTCCCCCGAAATGGCAGGGGCTTATTCAGTACCCGGATCACGCCAAAATCTTTTCCGACACAGCTCTTTAGGCTGCGGCTTTTTCCCGTTCCAGACTTTCCCATAATCAATACTGGTATCCCCATTACGCATCCTCCAATCTGGAATAATCTCCTTCAAAATCCACATTTCGCACCGCTTCCAGAACTGCCCGGCTGATGCCTTTGTATAAAGTAATGCCGCAAATAACCAAAGCGCAGAAATCTGTTTTCCAGAGAAACATATCTCCTGCCTCTGTCCCATAAGGCCCGGCAATTTCTCCTTCCCCATGCATATGATCCAGTTCCCCTGGATCCAGAAGCTTCAAATAGGCTTCATCAATGACCCGGATAACCGTCTTGTCCTCTGCCTGCTGAAGGAAACGCAGCATCTGATACTTGCCCCCCAGCAGCGCCGGCGTCACAATATAGCGTTTTTTCATTGCCGTCTTCATTTTTTTGAAGTTGTAATATTCGGACCATGGAAGTTCATATTGCAGCCCCTCTTTCCCAGCCGAAAAAATTTCATTCTCTTCCGGCAGCTTCCCCGTCCACTCCATAATGGCGCCTTTTACCTTATTGGGTATTTCATAATCTGGAAACCAGACGATTGTGTGACTGGTTTTCACAAACAGGTATCCCTCCTGGTTGCCAACCACCAGGTTTCCGACATTAAACGCCTGTTTTATGATCTTTTTCCATGTTGTCATATGCAGAAACATGTGAGTCCTCCTTTATCTCTTTGCATTTATGTATGGCTTCCCGAACCAGATTCAGGATTACGCAGCACTCCTCCCAAGAAGGGGAATACAGGTACTTTCCGTTTACCATCCGGTCTGAGATTTCAGACGCGGTTTTTACGATGGCAGCCATCCGGTAAGGTGTAATCGTATTGTTATTTACTTTTTCCATTCACGCCTCCTTAACGGATCCGCAAACTCTTGCCGCGCGGCTCCAAATGTGCCCATTCCACTTCCTTGTCTGCCAGCAGGGCCCGAACGGCATCCATGTTTACTTTGGGCGGCTGCGGTACCAGGTATTTTCCGGGTATCTCGTCCAGATTTTCTGTAATGGAAAGGGGCTGCAGTCCGCCATTTGCGGCTACGCTAAAGGAAAACAGAGCCGTTTTAAACTTTGTCTTCCCAATGAATTCCAGGTTCGTCTGCAACGTATCTTTCAGGCGTTTCATGCGGTTTTCCAGTCCTTTCCGCCGTGCACACAGACGATCCTCTTCCTCTTTCAAGGTCTGTACATCAGCTTGAATCGTCTTAATTATCCTGGCATAATTGTCTGCTTTTTTTTCAATCTCGCCATCAATCCCTTCCAATGTATCGAAAATCGTTTGTTCATCTGCCTCACTGTCGTAGAGCATGTTTAAAACATCCATATACTCTTCTGTCAACTGATAAATGCTAATTCCCATTCTTTACTTTCTCCTCTCTGTGTTTTATAATGAAGCTGTTATATATATTTTTTTGCCTTTGCCCCGTGGAACCCCTCATTCCCGGGGCCATTCCATTTGCCGGCTGCCGATCGCCATCATTACCAGCCCAACCGCTGCAACTATGATCCCTCTGCCGGCATCCTCCAGTACCGCAGCCGACCCGATCAGCACAGCAAGCCAGCCAATTGCAGTAAGACCGGTCATCAGTTTTTGTTTCACTTAGCTTGTCCCTCCTTTCCCGCTTACGCGGTTTCATCTTCCTGGTCTTCAATTTTTCGATACTCAAATGGTTCTCCATGTTGATCTTCCAATAGCCTCGTAATCGTTGCGATAACATCTTCCTCGTCAAGCATAGAATCATCGCCTCCCTCTACATTTTATGTAGGGCTGGTTGTACTTGTTTCTTAATCGACTTCTGACGTCTCTCTGTCTACCTTGAGCAACCAATCTGTTTCATCTTCTGTGCAGATACCGAAATACTCATCTGTGCGGCTGAAATAATATTCGATCCCGTAGAACTGCTTAACTGCCATCTTGTATACTTCCCATTGTGCCTGGCACCGCGCGGCCTTTTCCTTTGCCTCTTTATACTCGCTGTTCGTCATTATCCTATAAGCGTAAATAGTCAGCCTATTTAGCCAGCGATCCCAAGCCTTTGCGCATTCGACCATGCCGCTGCCAAGCTCTGTCTTTAAGAATTTTTCTTTGTTTAACTTCATTTTTACTCTCCTTAATCACTTTTTATTTCTCTCCGCAAAATCTCATTTGATATTTTCCGATGAACCGATTTCGCTTCTTCAGAAAACTCAATCTGTCCAGACAGAAGAGCTATGGTTATCATTTGATTAAGTACAGCAAGCTCTTTTGTTGTGAATTCCACCTCTCACCCTCCTTTCATTCTCCAAATTGATTTGGTATAATTCTCCTATAGAAAAAAAGGAGAATTAGTATGGATAAGTTATCAAGACAAATTATCAAAGAACTGGAATCTTCACCAAATTGCACCCGCATGTTTTATGTAGATGAAGAACCATTTTCAAACATTGCAACCCGTCCTTACATATCGGCTGCCATCAAATATCTTACGGATATCGGTTACCTTGACGAAATTATCCGAAATGGAAGGGTTGTAGGAATTAAGCTTTCACATAAATGCCTTCATCGGAAATATTTTGCATGGGTTTCCATCAAGTCTTTTCTACTCCGAAGTATTCTTACGCCTATCCTTGTTTCTTTTTTTACCACCCTAATAACGTTGCTATTAACAGTGTTGTTATGATGGCGGTAATTGCGCTGAGGAAAATAGTCCACAAGCAGTGGATTATTTTTTTGTCTATTTCCTCGATCCAATCATCCTTTTTCTTCAAGTTTATCCTCCACTTCATAACTCATAGCATAGTTAATAAGATCCTTAAAGATTTCATAGTATTTCATTACGGCTCCGTCCTTTGACGCAATAGCCTCTGTTTGCGATAAACCAAGGGTACCTGTCTGCAGCTGATAGATACTTATTGCAAGAGGCCTTGCTTCAGCCAAGATTGGGTTGTATTTCATACATCTTCCGAATATATCTTCTGTGTACTCTTTACATAATCTGTAATACCGAGTAATTGGCTTTATAGGACTGCCCTTTGCACAACACCTTATGTAATATCTGCACTGATCATTGCATATAATTTGGCACACTTTATTTCACCTCCTTCCTTTCCGGTACATTATGCTGTTGCTTCAAGATATGCCAAGTTTTTTACAGTTTCCAAACGTTTCTTACAGTCTTTGTAAATGTCCTTATAATGCTTTCCCGTCAGAATTCCCGTATCAATCACATGAAGAATAATATTCTCCATCAATGACAGGTTATTAAGCTGCATCACCGTAGCCTCATCTCTCTTCTGGATACCCACCATCTTATTCGCCAACTTAGAATATGTCATATACAACATATCTGCATGAGTGCTTCCCTGGCTCTTGGCATACTCCACAAGTTTCTTGATTGTGTCTGTCTCTGCCTTACGTGTCAGTTTCCCAGCTTGTCTGGTTTCAATCCATGTCTGGGTCTGCCGATCGAGGATAAATCGACGCATCTTGTAAAATTCCGAAACTAATCTTGCCTTGAATTCAACCACCGAATCGGTGTTTTTCAAAAGAGTTATAAGGAATGTAGTTTGTTCTTCATTCAGCAGATAATACTCTTCTGGCCTTCCTCCAGCACTTTCTGCCTGATATGGGGCAGGAAGTTTTCCGAACCGCTCCATTATTTTTTGATGCTTTCGGATAGTCTCTTTCAATTTCCTGTGAGCAACTCCCGTTCCTCTTGAAATAATCAGGCTATCTGTAAAAACATCATTTCCTTTCAGCTTTACTAACTCCTGCATTTAGTCTCCTTGATTTAGTTTTTATTCATTTTATTTATAGAACTTTTATACTATATATTGTGTTTTTGCACTTATTTCTGTTGATTTCCTCACCGCCATACCTTACAATATATCCAGAACAGGTATTCGAAAAAGGAAAGGCGGTGAATATATGGCAGATAAACTCTATAAACCCGGAACCGATAATCTTCCTCGCGGCGAATATAAGGAAGTTGGGCCACGAGGCGGAGAAGTAAGAGGTGGACGTCAGGTTACTATCGATCCCGGCGATAGGCTTCCTCCTACTCAGGAAAAGGGTCGTAAATGGAAACCGGTTTAAATACTTTAGAGGCCTCTGTCAACAACGGAGGCTTCTATATTTCGAGTTTTCTCCGGCAAAAGCAAACCGAGAATCTCAAAATATTAAACTGAATCCACGCTTCTGCGTATCGTTTTCCATTTTCCTCATATTTTGTGATGTAATGATGAAGCGTCTTTCTCACCTCCCTCATCTGTTTGAAACAAATACTTAATATCATAGCCCGGGAAAAAGGTATCCCTAATTCGGATAGCTTCGTCAACGGAAAATGAACTCTCTCCATTCAATTTGTTGTATACACTATTCCGGTGAATCCCTAACTCCTGAGCTATTGATTCATTTTTTACTTTCCTTTTTGCCATCTCCCCTATTAAGTTAAGGTATTGCAAGTTCAAATCCTCCTTTCTTGTTACCGAAATTTCGTTAACTTAATTTTATTATAATTGATTTTTCGTAAATGTCAACACATATTTTTGAATTTTCATAAATTATTGTTAAATTTTCGTTTGTGTAATGATATGATGAAACCACAACAAGGGAGGTGCTACTCGATGGGAATATCGGAAGACAAGTTAAAAGAATATATCCTTACAAAGTATAAAAGTATTCGGGAGTTCACTGTTGCTGTTAATATGCCTTACTCAACAATAGATAGCATATTTAAAAGAGGAATTCGTAAAGCAAGTATTGATAATATAATAAAGATATGCGATTTTCTAAACATAAGCGTAGACGCTCTCATTGAGGGTATTATAGAACCCAAGTCACCTCAACCTCACACCCGTGCAGCACACTTTGACGGAACTGAATACACAGAGGAGCAACTCGACAGAATCGAAGCATTTGCAAAATTTATCAAACAGGAAGATGATAAGTAAGTCCGGTTTATTACACACCTCTTCCAATATACTGTAAAATAGGGAGGGATTACCGTGAATAAACTGGAACAACTGGAACAGGAAGCCTTTGAAGATAAGGTAAGGGTACATGACTATTATCTCGGAGAAGATAGTCTGAAAGGAATATACATAGACGGAAATGTTGCTATTAACACTTCCGTAAGCAACAGCGCAGAAAAAACCTGCATCCTTGCTGAAGAACTCGGGCACCATCATACAAGCGTTGGTGACATTATCAATATGACTGATGCAGGCAATCGTAAGCAGGAGCGACAGGCTCGTCTGTGGGGATACAACAAGCTGATCGGGCTGACCGGCATCATTAATGCATTCCGTGCCGGATGCCAGAGAAGGCATGAAATTGCGGAGCTACTGGATGTAACAGAAGAATATTTACAGGAATGCATTGACTGCTATCGGGATAAGTACGGAGTGTGCACTGAGGTAGATAATTACATAATTTATTTCATCCCGCGCTTGGCAGTTATGGAGAAGGTATAACCGCTTCGGCGTTTATATATGTGGTGTTTTTCGGAAATACAAAGGAAAGAGAGGAGAAATTATGATTGATTTTAACAACAGCGCATTTGTGAAGATGAAACAAGTAAATCCGAGTATGTTGATGCCTGATATTCAACCGCTCCTTACAAATGGCGAGCAAGTGCTCAGCGCATATAAAGCAATGCGGGATTATTGCGTATTCACAAACAAGCGTGTGATTTCCGTCAATGTGCAGGGCATGACAGGAAAGAAAAAAGATTTTACTTCCTTACCCTATTCTAAAGTCAGCGCTTACTCTGTGGAAACCGCTGGAACACTTGATATGGATAGCGAACTGGAACTGTACTTCAGCGGAGTTGGAAAAGTGAAGTTTGAATTTACTGGACAGAGCAATATTATCCAGATAGGGCAGATGATAAGCGCATATATACTCAGATAAAAACCGGCCTGATGCGACCAACACCAGACCGGCTGATGCACTCCGAAGAGATACACTGTAGCAAGGTTATTGTATCATCTTCGGGCAGCCGTCGCAAGCGGAACATCCGTTCCCACCGGCTGTTATTTTTGTACCTGTTTTTACATAGTTTTTAAGAAGGTGATGAAATGAAGAAAATTCGATGCGCTATCTATGACCGCGTATCCACCGATCTGCAGGTCAGGGAAGGACTGTCGCTGGACACGCAAAAGCAGCTGCTGACGGAATACGCAGTCTCCCAGGGCTATGATATCGTTGGATATTATGCCGATGAGGGGATCACGGCCAGAAAGAAATTATCCAACCGAAAAGATTTCCTTCGTCTTCTCGAAGATATCAAGCAGGATAAGATAGATCTGGTGCTGGTGACCAAGCTGGACCGCTGGTTTCGTAACGTCCGGGACTATCATAATACGCAGGCGATCCTGGAAGCCCATCACTGTAACTGGAAAACCGTTCTGGAGGATTACGATACTTCCACTGCAGACGGACAACTGAAAATCAATATTATGCTGGCCGTAGCGCAAAATGAATGTGACCGGACCTCTGAACGTATCAAGGTTGTCTTTGATCATAAACGCCGCCAGAAACAGCACGTAACGGGCGCTGCGCCCTACGGCTACATCCTGAAGGATAAGAAAGCCGTCAAAGACCCCAAAACACAGCATATCGTAGAGGACGCTTTTCAATATTACTTTACAACCTTCTCCAAAAAGAAGACCATTGCTTACATCCTGGAAAAATACCAGGGCTTTGACCAACTTCCCACAAAATACCAGATCAACCGGCTGCTTACTCACGAGGAATACGCCGGCATCTATAAAGGGGAAGAGAATTATTGTGAGGCATACATAACACCGCAGCAACACCGAAAAATTATATCCATGTGCGATTCCAAAACCTACCCGTTGACACATGAACCATATATTTTCAGTCAGCTGATCCGCTGCCCCCATTGCGGTTCCTTTCTGACCGGGTTCCGAAAACGGCAGAAGCTCCGGTCCGGCGGAGTCAGTGAGTACAGAAGATACCGGTGTGCAAGAAAGTATACCGATCACAGTGGCCCTTGTCTTACAGAGAGGCTCGTAGAGGAATATATGCTGGAGAATGTATCAACTATACTGAATCATAACATTTACGAAATCAAACAACAGCAGAAAACGTCAAAAAGGAAAGATAACAGCGGAAAGATCCGCGCTGAAATGGATCGTCTCAACATCCTTTACCAGAAAGGCCGGATCAGTGATGAATATTATGATAATCAGTATGAAATGCTGGAGGGAAAATTACAGGAGGAACTGGAGCAGAACCAGACCATAACCCTGGAATCCTATCGGCCAATCATAGAACGATTTTCCGGAACCTGGAAAGAACTGTATTTTCAGCTGGACTATGAACACCGTAATATGTTCTGGAGAAAATACATAAAAGAAATCAACGTAGACAAAGAAACCCACAAACTGTGCGGCTTTAAATTTTCCCTTTAAGGTGTAGGAAACTATAAAATACAGTGGAGTTTTGAAAATTACTGTGGCAACAATATAATAGGTAAAAACATTATCCCCCGGCTGCTCACCGGGGGATACAAAATATAGCGACGATTGAAAGGTTGGTTAATGAGTTACTGTCCCTGCCCTCCTTTCATTTTTGCATTATGTTAACTGCTTGCGCAGAAACACCACCCAAAAAAGATTGTATTGACTATTCTCAGAAAATATCATATCATAATATTAGCTAAGGAATTTGAGAACAATCCATAGTCAAAGCGAAACCCCAGAGAGGCCAGTCTCTGGGGTTTCTTTTTGGGCTAGCTGTCTTTATCGTTTCGATCTAACCACTTGCGTATGTAGTAGCCAGCTACACTTGCCACAATCGAAACAAGAAATTTGAGAACATAATCCATAGTCCCACCTCCCTTCTGCTGGAAGGTTTCGACAGCATATTTATTTTAGCATAAACATTTCGCGCAATCTATATATACCTGGTATTTTACGCAGAAACACCCATCAGGGAAATAAAGGTACCTTCTCCGGCCGTACCGTTGACTTTCCAACCTTTCTTGCCTTTGTACATGGTGACTGTCTCTTCCAGACCCGCACCGAACACGCCGGGACTTTCCACGCCGCCACACTCATAGCCATTTAGCATAAACAGGATTTCAAGCGCGGTAACCATATGCTGCGTCTCGCCCTTTTTAACATAGTGTCCTTCCAAAGCAGCTGCAGATTTTTCACCCCAGACTCCATCTTCTTCCAAGTTAGTGCCATAATCCAGATTCATAGCACGCTGGACAACTTTGATTCCGGCTTTCTTTGTCTTATCTCCACGGACCCCGTCCACTTCCAGACCGCACCCTGCAAAGTTGTTCGCGTGGATCTGGCCGGCGGCAATGATTGTATTTGCCACGCTCTGATCCGACGTATCCTCGGCGTACTTACAGAAATCACGATCAATACAGATCCATCCGGCGCCGGACAGCAGCTTGCCCCAGCAGGTATTCTGTATCTCGGTAATAGTATAGCTGCCATGGTCCGTGATGCTGCCGCAGGCCTCATATTTTGTAGACGGACCGGTCCGGATTGTCAGATCATCTACCGTCACGCGGTACACCCCGGTCTGGTATCCCCCGGATACCACGGAAGATCCGCCGGAAGCCCCCTGGATCTGAGCCTTAAAATCCGTCCAAAGAGACGGGGTATCCAGCATTTTACGTGGACAGTATTTTCCTTTCGCATCGAAATGCCGGATCACCCGGCTGGCAGGAATACCCGTGGTCTGCAACAGGTACTTGACCAGTTCGATGGCGTTCTGGCGGGCTACGGTATAATTCCCGTCTGAGTTTACGCATATCTCAATGCCGATACTGTTATTGTTCGTGGCATCATGGATGCTGTGATCCCCGCCGTACTCCCTGCCGATGTGCCAGCACTTGCAGGTATGTTCTGCCGCCTGATAGATGCCATCGGATCCGCAGTAATAATGGACGCTCATATCCGCAAAGTTACCGTCATGCTGTGCCTTGGCGTGGGTCTTTGCCCCTGCCCCTTTGCTGTAATTATCGGTTTCATGGATCACGATATATTTACAGGGATTCCCTGTTCCATTGATATTTCTCTGGGAGATATACTCCCGATGAATCGTAACACTCACTGTTTCAACCTCCTTGTCATACTGGGTAAGATTCCACCGCTCAATCAGGCTGCAGAGTTTCGACACATACTGCACATCCGTGGCATAGCCGCCGTCCTTGATGATCTGGGCTGCCTTCCGGTAGTCCTGGCAGCCAGCCAGGCCAGCATACCGCAGCGCGCTACCATTGCGGGCCTGCGTCAGATACAGGCTGTGGTCCCGGATGCTCTCCTGAATGGATGGATATTTCCGGAAGTTCGCCCATACATAGTATACGTTCCCGTTCTTATCCTGTTCAGCAGTCTTTTTACGGTACACGCTTGTCCCGTCCCAGACAGAATCCCAGGTATTCCCGGACAGGGTTTCTTTCATCCCGAACAGGTTATTGGCGTTCTGCGCCAGATCTGTGCTGCCGTATCCGGATTCCAGGCAAGCCTGTGCTGCCGTAATGCTGGCCAGGATCCCGGATTCCTTATAATCGGCTGCCGCAAGCGGGCCGATCAGCTCAACGAATTCTTTTTCTGTCATAAATCCTCCAAAGCAAAAAGAGGACGATTACTCGCCCTCCGAATCTTTATTCACCATCTGATCAGCAACTTTGAGACCATTTACCAGAATCGCCGGTACGTTATATCCCGCTTCTACAAAATTTTCCAGGATGGATCTGATTTCATTGATTATAAGCGATGCCAGTACGAACCAACCAAGCAGCGTGGTGATCCCAAGATTTACTCCAATTACTTTACCAATTTCAATGAAGATTGCACTTGCCCCAAAGGCAACCATAACCATGAGCCAGTATCCTAACTTTTTCAGGACACCCTTCCAGCCAGCAACTGAATTTTCCTTCCCGGCCAGACGGCTCTTCATCCAGCCAGTCAGCCAATCTCCGATATTTAATAATAAAAAAGCTACGAACAAAAACCAGTGTTCACCAAGTATGTAAGACAGGATTGCTACGATTGCCCCGACTATAGCATTATATCCGTCAATAACCGTATTTGCGAAATTCATTTTCTTCATATACCTCCATCTCCTTTAAGATACACATACTTTTACCTCATGTTTTAAAATTTCCGGCGGAATCTCATAAGAATATTCCAGAATGTATGTTGTTCCCTTAATCATCGGCTGAATCAAAGCAGACAAAATGGTTTCTGTGTCACTTTTCTTTTTTACTTCACACGCCCCGCTCGCTTCTGTTTCAGATCCATTTTTCAAGATAAATTTTGCAGATGTTACATCGAATGGAAGTTTGCAGGAACTCGTGATTTTTATACATACATATTTCTTTTCGCCCAGCTTAAAATTTATTCGTTCTGTCATGTACACTCCTCACTTTAACTGTGCTATGTAATTTTCTGGAAGAATAGCCGATTCTCGCAACACCATCAAATACGCTACATATGGCAGAAGAATCAGGCGAGCCTGTGTGTGAGCGTGATAGTCGATTTGAATTGTGCATTGCAAATGCCCTCTCATTCCGCTGTCTGATTCCGCCCAGATTTCAATTTCCTGCAGCCCCGGCATCCTCGGCGCATATCCCTCCCAGTATCCAGGACGACCTGAGAGGGGGGTAAATTCCACTTCTGTGTCATTTACCACGCCCCACACCCGGATAATCATCAGTCTGCCGGATCCGTTACCTTGAAGGTAAGATGGATTGTACTGTTGGCATCTACCGTCGTCGCTTCCGCTTCCACATTACTGATAACAGGAGCCTGGGTATCTACCGTCACGTGACGGGTCACCGTTGTTGTTTTTCCGATGCTGTCTTCTGCGACAACGGTAATTGTGTTCTCGCCCTCCTGCAGGGTAACTTCTTTGCTGAATGCCCCGCCAGATCCAACGGATACCGTTTCTCCGTTGATCTTAACGCTGGAAAGTGTTACAGCTTCTGATCCGGCCGCCGCAGTACCAGACACGGTAACCTTATTGCTGTTTGTCAGCAGCCCCTCCGTCGGGGATGTGACGTTAAGCGTCGGCGCTGATGTAGAAATGATGAAGGAAACCGTATCGACGTCGGAAACATTACCGTCATTGTCCGTTACCTGCAGGCTGACCGTGTTAGACCCGTCAGAAAGCCCCGTTGCTTGATAGGTACAGGTTTTCTTCCCGCTTGATCCATCGGACCAGGACAGCCCTTCTGTAATCTGTGAGCCATTGACCTTAAAGATTACAGACGCCATGTTCAAGCCGGAACCACCCGCATCCTGTAATTCCATTACGATATTCTGTGTTGCGGATCCCAGGACACTGCCCTGCGTCGGAGATACGATTGTCGCCGTCGGTTTCGTTTTCTCAAGAACGCGGATATTCAGCTGGTCTCCGTAAGTAGGGTCCGTTGCATACATTATGGTCTCATTGCCCGCCGCATCAAAAGCATGTAATTCAATCGGATAGGTATGGTTTGCCTGGCTATACGATGACTCTGATCCAGACGGAATATCCACTTCCCACTCCTGCGTATCGCTGCTATACGATGCATTATACTGCTGACTTTTATAGACGGCATATGCCCTTGCAATTTCACTCATTTGCCAATTTCCTCACTTTCTTTCAGATGCTATCGGGTAATCATGTGGATAGTCATATGGATAATCCCGATCATACCAGAATTCAAACGTGACGCGGATACGCTCCCCTGCATATACTGTCGTCTGGTCCGTTTTCACTTCCTTGATTTCTGCCATAATTACCCCGCTTTCCTTATTCTGCTATAATCACATACAAATTCACCAAATCATCCAGATCCTGATATACCGGTATTTCCGTGTCACGATTACAAAGATATACCACGCCACCCTGGCTGTAATACTTTCCATTTTCCAGCGCCATATTGCCACTGTATGGAATCGGATCTTCCAGGGTGCCTGCATTTGTTTCATTGATTACTGCATACAAGCTTTCCGTCCCCTCGCCCGGAACATACTGTTCCTGTATGAGAAGACCGTCCGGCTGAATCGTTTTATATAACACGTTGTCATATAAAAATTTGAAGCCCTGATCTACCGTTCGACCAATCACATTTTCCCATTGCGGATAGATTGCCTTTACCGTCAAAGCCTGGTCATCTGTCAGGCTCTGCGCCTGAATCTGTGCCACAGCAATCGCCGCCTGTTGTAATTCGATTTGTACTCCGGGAAGTGTTTCCGGTTTATACATCGTTACACCATAGATTTTTCCTGTATATTCTTCCGTTCGGTAAAATTTTGTGTACCCTTCATAAACATTAAGACTCTTTCCACGCTCCTGCACGGTCATATGAGCCGTTTTAGTCTCATCCATAAATAATACTTTCAATTGCTCCGGTGTATTTCCGATAGTTTTCACACAAAGATACCCCTCGTGTTCCGTCACCTGCTGCACATTTATTTCTGTCGCATCGTTAAATATGATTTTCATAATTGCCTCCTAATCTATGAAATAAAACGCATGGAAAAAGATAGAGGTGTTAGCCGGCATCGCAGACATTCCGTCGTCTCCTGCTGCAAAGGAGCAGGATGCTGTGACGGTTCCGTCTGTGTTGACTCGAAGCTGATAAACGCGGGATGTATGCGTATAACCAGGCACTATAACCATCTTTGACGGGCGGAATTCTTCCGGAAGGGTAATCCCGATTCGAACCTGTGTCGAAGTACCGGCGATATTATTAACTGGATTTCGAACTCCCCCTGACAGCTCCACCCGCTTTCCGACTCTTCTTACCTGAGGACTATAGGCCCCGATTGCCTCGTAGTTGCCATCCGGCGTCAGGGTTACCCAGCCGGTATCCTCTTCCGATTCATATAACCCCATATCCATGACGGGCAGCAATTTCTCAATCTCTGTTACCTGTATCCCGTCAAGATGGATCGCAAAAACCGAACAGTCATCAACCAGATCTCCGTCCTGCATATTGCCAAGCGTGGGGGATGGCAACGTGGGGTTTGATTCTGCCGGCTCTCCCTGGATAACTTCCCAGGTCATGGTTTCCACTCCGGTTCCGGAATCTCTTTCATAGCGGGCCACAATCAGATCAATCCTCTGCATGCCCTGTGCTCCATTTCCGACGGTTACCTCATCATATGTATTTGCCGCCACCTCTGCAATCCCGCCATGGTGGCATAAAAGGCCGCTGGCGATTTGTATGGTATTATTCGCGCCCAGTTCCGGCTCCAGCAGTTCCCCTTTATTCAGGATATAGCTGTCTTGGCCTATGATTGATTCAAAAATACTTCTGTGCTGAGTACTTGTTACATGTGGCGTATTGGCCACACCTGTAATTAACTCCATTTATTCCTCTCCTTCCAGCTGATATTCCACGTTCATGTTGCCGCTTTCATCTGTAGTGTAAATGATATTCGTTACTGGTTTTGCCATGTGAACCCCTGTCAGATAGTCCCGTCCGCCGAGGATATCTCCGATATTTACATCAAGATTTAGAGCGGAGGTATTCATTCCGAACTCTTTCCTGTCCATGATCTTTTTAAACTCTTCTTTTGCCTTTGACCGAACTTCATCTGTTTCTGTTGATGTGTTTTCATATAGATATGTCCGTTCAGACAATCCGGTATAATAAGGCGTATCCTTGATAACCCCGTTTGGCCAGGCATACAGGTGAAATACATTCCGGTCTGTCAATTCCCCCTTTCCGGCTACGATCATATGATTATAACCGTTTCGGATATCATTTAACTGGAAATCCAGACCGCTGTCCTGGGAAAGTTCAATCTCTGCAGAATAGTCAATGATCTTAACGGCCTGTATTTCCACATATCCCATTCCAAGCGTTTCTTCCCGCCACGCAATTTGGATGCGATACCCATATTCTTTCAGCATTTTTTCTATTCCACTGAGTAAATCTGTATAGCGTTCAAATTGATAATGGTTGACAATGACGCCGGTATTGACTTCCGGAACAACGAAAAGCCCGTCGAATTCCGGTTCAATGAATTCCCGCAAAATATCATTCAGTTCGCCTGCAGTCGTCCGGTAACTCTGTCCGGATGCCGGTTCGATAATTTTCCGGTTCAGCATTCCGCGCCATGTTAATCCGCAAACTTTTACGATATCCAGGGCAGTATCAGTATATACTCTTCCGATTTGTCCCCCGATCTCCGTGTTCGGTCTGAAAACATAGCCACCGTATTCAAACGTTTCATCCCAGGCGCTCCGATGGATTGACACTTCAAAATTGCGTTCCCCGTTTAAATCAATATCCAGACCTGCATGTAGCAGAGACTTTATTTCCCTGCCTTGACTATCTGTGAGAATTAAATAGTCCATGTTGGTTCATTCCTTTCAATGTAGGCTGTCAAATCGAAACCGAATGTTCCAGACCAGGTAATAGTCTGCGTGCCAGGGGTTAGCGGATCGAAAACGCTTTGTTCCATTCGCCGATTATTAAAAAGATTTGAAGTAGTTCCGTTCGACAGATATTTGATGATTGTATGATTGTTAGAATCCAGAATCAGATATTCGCTGTCCCCTAAAGTTGTATAGATCTCATATACACTGTCGTTAATCGACAACCTTGGATTCGTCACAGGGCCATATACGATCAGCATAAACGGACATGATCCAACCGAATCCAGGAACCAGATTTGCGTTCCTGTGTCTCCGACCGCATAGTCAAACGCATAATCAAACGGATAATCCAGACCGCTTGTTATCTGCCCGGCCTCCTCGCGCCGGAAGAAACTCTTCTTCTCTTCTTTAATCCAAAATGGCCGATCCGAAATAATGGTCAGGGTAACGATTGTGTAAATTCCGGCTTCCCATTCTTCCTTTTTTACTGCCTTGATATAACATTCCAGATAGAGGCCGTTTACCCAAAGTTTCCCCGGGACGCCTTCAATTACATCCCGGGATATTATCGTTTCTAAATCATCCATGCAGCTTCTAAATTCCGCCTTGCCGCAGAATACATCCAATTTCAGATCTTTTTCAAATGATTTTCTTTGAAACCCATAGATTTTATTACTGTAACTGGTTTCTTCCCACTCATAATCAAAAAGATCTGCTGTGATCAAGCGGTATGGCGGCTTCATCAAGTCCAGCCGCTCCCCTTTGCAATTTTCGTAATAGCAAATCATACAGTTACCGCACCTCCTGACCACCGTTTTGCCCGATTAATCTGTCTTCCATCCAGCAGTACCGGCCTGCTGTCACGCTCATTGTTGAGTTTTCTCTGCCGTTTTTCCCATTCATCCAGCAGTCCAGAGAATCCGGACTGCTCCTTTGCATACTTCGCACTGACCGTGCTGTTTCGAATCCCTGCTCCCCTTGTTGTCATGGCCGCCTGTGCCTGCAGGCTTCTGAGCGCCTTTTGTGTGCCGGAATCCAGGGTATCTGTCATATAGTTGATACCTTTTAATACATGCGATATCCCGCCGATCAGACCTTTCGCAACGCCGGCATCATACATTTTTCCGAGCCATTCTCCGACTTTGGAAGGGCTGTTGATCTTCAGGTTTGCCCGGGCTGCGGATGCTGCTGCACTTGCCACGGCTGCCGCTGCTGCTGCCACCCCGCCAGCTCCAGAACGGATACCACTTGCCAGGCCAGAGCTAAAGTTTGAACCGGCATTTGATCCCACGCTGTGCATATCACTCACGGCCGCAGATGCGGCAGATTTCAGACTTCCTGCATTGGCTGAAACCGTTCCGCGATTTGCAATAATACCGTTCGCAAGCCCGGAACTGAAATCACGCCCTGCCTGTCGGCCGGCTTCCTCCATACCCTTTACCGCCTGCTCCGCTGTCTCTGCAAGAGTGTTTGCAGAAGTCCTGACTGTGCCGACGCCGGACCTCATCCCGTCGGACAATCCCTTATAAAAATTCTGACCGTGTGTACGCCCCGTATTGGCCAAATTCGCCGAATTTAAAGCATTCGTCACCGCACTGGTAACGCTGTTCATCGCCGCAGAGACTTCACCAGCCCCACCGGAAATGGCGTTCGCGAACTGCGTCATCGCATCTGCTCCGGTGCTGGCCGATACCGAAACAAAGTTTGCCCCGGATACCGCTGTACCCGCTGCGCTTGCTACACCTCCGGCGGCTGTGGTCACACTGGCAGCGGAATTGTTGATTGAGGTTGCCAGACCATTTCCGGCCTGTGAGCCCGCCGCCGAAAAGGATCCCGGCATATTCGACATCTGCATACCGGTGTTGGCACTGTTACCAACGTTCATGCCGGCTGTCATGGCGTTGACTGAATTCATGTTCAGGGTATTAGTCACGCCGCTGGCTGCTGATTGCGCATTCGCCGTGAAAGACCCTGGAACATTTGACAGCAAAAGACCATTATTCGCCGAATTCCCCAGATTCATGGCCGCCGTACTGGCATAGATGGAATTGGCGTTCATGGTATTGGCAAAAGAATTGGTTGCCGTATTGGCCACATTCGTGGCAGATGCAGCCACGTTGGTCTGTGTGCTGCTCACGCCTTGTGCATAGCCGTCACCGGTCTTTTTGCCTTCCTCTTTTGCCGCGTCTTTTCCGCCCGTAAAAATGTTTTTGACTGCGCCAACGATGCTGGATCCGATGCTTAAAATACCATCTACGATGGCGCTCAAGATCTGCTTGCCGACCTCCAGCCAATCCACGCTGGTGATCCCGTCAATAAATGCCCCGAAGATCTCAGGGATCGATGCCAGCAGCTGCGGGATCGCTGAGATCAGCCCCTGCGCCAACGATACCAGTAACTGAATGCCAGTCAGAATGATGGTGGGCAGATTCTGAACAATGCCGGTCACCAGAGACTGGATGATGCTGGGAATTGCTGAAATCAACATAGGAACTGCATTAATAATTCCCTGCGCCAGCCCGGTAATTAGCTGTAATCCAGCGGAAATCAGCTGCCCCGCATTCCCCGCCAGCGCCTGCACCAGCGTCAGGATCATCTGCAAAGCCGCCGGGATCAGCTGCGGAAGCTGGTGCGCGATCCCGGTTACGAGTGTGGATAAAATCGACACACCAGCGCTTACAAGAGCCGGTATA
>CALWSM010000006.1 GCA_944384185.1 uncultured Blautia sp.
ACTTCCAGAACGTGAAGCATATTGGTGACTCTTCCTTCTGCCTTCGTATTGTTCGTTGCAGGGTCTCCTGCGGTGATGACTACCATCTGGCCTTTTTTCACAAGACGCTTTCTCTTAATCGTCTCCATGGCGTTCAGAATAATATTTTCTGTGGTATCTTTAATATATCCCTTCAGGGGGATAACCCCCCAGTATAACTGCATCTTATGCTGCACCATCTCATTGGGGGTTACTGCATAGATCGGCATGGAAGGCCGGAAATTAGAGATCAGTCTGGCCGTCTTGCCGGACATGGTAGGGGTCACGATGCAGGAAGCGCCGATATTTCTGGCCGTCCGCACCGAAGCAATGCCGATAGCCGAAGAAATCTTACTGTCCGCATACATCGTCCTGTGGTGGATATACTTCTCATAATCCACATACTGCTCTGTATTTTCTGCGATCTCATTCATCATCTTCAGGGCTTCCACCGGATATTTGCCTGCTGCCGTCTCCCCGGAAAGCATAACCGCATCTGTGCCGTCATAGATCGCATTTGCCACATCCGCCACTTCCGCTCTTGTAGGACGGGGATTGCGGATCATAGAATCCAGCATCTGTGTCGCCGTGATAACCGGCACATAGCGCTCGTTGCATTTTTTTATGATCATTTTCTGGATATGGGGCACTTCCTGAGCCGGGATCTCAACTCCCAGATCTCCTCTGGCCACCATGATGCCGTCGGAAGCTTCAATGATCTCATCAATATTTTCCACGCCCTCGGCGTTTTCAATCTTTGCGATGATAGAAATATGCTCTGCATGGTTTTCTTTAAGGATCCTGCGGATCTCCTTAACACCTTTAGCGCTCCGGATAAAGGAGGCTGCGATAAAGTCGATGTCCTGCTGGATGCCGAACAAAATATCGTCAATATCCTTTTCCGTAACGGCAGGAAGCTTTACTTTTACATTCGGCACATTTACACCTTTGCGCTGTCCCAGCTCTCCGCCGTTTTCCACATGACAGACAATATTTCCGCTTTTGATCTGTTTTACCCGCAATTCGATCAGGCCGTCGTCAATGAGGATCCGGTCTCCCGGCTTCACGTCCTTCGCCAGGCCCGGATAGGTTACGCAGCAGCCCTTTTCGTTCCCGGTCATTTCCTCTGTATAGAGAATAAATTCGCCGCCTTCCTTAAGGGTCACCTTTTTTCCGCCTTCCAGAAGCCCTGTGCGGATTTCCGGTCCTTTGGTATCCAGGAGGATTGCCACCGGGCGGTCCAGTTCTTCTCTCACATTTTTCAGCAGATTCATACGCTCTCTCTGCTCCTGGTGGTCTCCATGGGAGAAATTAAATCTGGCTACATTCATTCCGTTTTTCACCAAAGATTTCATAACCGTTTTCTTATCCGTATTCGGTCCCATAGTACAGATAATCTTAGTACTTCTCATCTCTTTTCTTCCTCCTATTTTTGTTGTATATGTCTCTGTATATTCCGTTACTTTATATGCTGGTGGGTAAACAGGTGATCCTGACAGTATTCATAATTTCCGTTACATTTTGAACAAAAACGGAATTCCAGATCGTCTCCATCCTCTTCCGTTCTTCCGCAAACTGCACATTTATGCTTGGTGATCCCCGGCGCCATCTTGGGATGGACGGCCTTCTGAAACTGTTGTCTCCGGCGCACCTCTTTTGGCGAGATCCTGTTGAAATTCCTGGTAGACAGGAAAAAGATGATAAAGTTCAGCATTGACGCTATGATCACCGTCCGGATGGCCCAGCTTCCCCTCACCAGATCATAGAGGATATAAGCTGCGTCCAGCCATGCCAGCCATTTGATCTTGATCGGTATGATCATCATAAACAGCACCTGCATATCCGGATAGCTGAGAGCAAAAGCCAGGAAAATAGACAGATTGATATAATATGTGGAAAAAACAGGCGCATACAGCACGCTGGCAGTTCCCATTATAAAATAAAGGATAAAGGCGCCGATCACCGTGAAGATCATCCCGCTTATGATATACACATTATACCGAAAGGCTCCCCAGGTTCTTTCCAGGGCGCTCCCCAGGGAGTAATAAAACAGCAGCATGATCACTACGAACAGGATATTGGAGCTTGATGGCGGTATCAGGATCCAGGATACCAGCCGCCAGATCTGAAAATGCAGGATATGATAGGGGCTGAGGTACAGATACCCCATCAGATCTACTCTTGTCAGGGCCTGCATATACATAAGAATATAGCCGATGATGTAACAGCCGATAATATATTTGGTAAGATTGCGGATGGCAAATCTTCCGAATTTACGTTCCATTTTATTTAAAAAATTCATTTTGTCTCCTCAATTTTCTAAAGTTCCGCTTTCAGAATAAATCTTTTTTGGAGAAGATAAAGGCAAGGATCAGACTTATAAGCAGAGCCAGAACGATAACAATGGCAAATCCTCCGGGATTTCCCGCAAAGGGCATGCCGTCTGCGTCCAGGTTCATACCATAAGCGCTGAATATCATAGTCGGTATGGACAATACAATGGTGACCGTGGCCAGAAATTTCATAACGATGTTCAGGTTATTGGAAACAATGGAAGCAAAAGCATCGGTCATGCTGCTCAGGATCCCGCTGTACACATTCGCCATTTCAATAGCCTGCTTGTTCTCAATGATAACATCCTCCAGAAGGTCTGTGTCATCAGGATACTGCTTGATCCTCTCCACCCGGAGAAGCCGCTCCAGAACCATTTCATTTGATTTCAGGGACGTGGTGAAATATACCAGGGATTTCTCCAGCTCCAGAAGTTCAATAAGCTCTTCGTTTCTGGTAGCCGCCTGAAGCTTTTCCTCTACTTCTTCGCTTTTCTTATCGATAATCCGCAGATAGTGCAGGAACATACTGGCGTTTTTATACAGGATCTGCAGGATAAACCGGGTCTTCATATAGGTATAAAAGTTCCGCACTCTCCCGTCCATAAATCGCCCTAAAACAGATGTATCTTCCAGGCAGACCGTGATGATCACTTCGTCTGTTACAATGATCGACAGCGGAATCGTACCATACCAGTCCTTTTCTCCCCGCTCTTCCAGAACAGGCGTATCCACGATGATCAGAGTATACTCATCTTCCACCTCTATACGGGAACGTTCTTCCTCATCCAGAGGCGCTCTCAGATCGTCTACTTCAATGTGAAACTGATTGGAAACCTCAAAAATCTCGGTTGCGGTAGGATCTGTCAGAGCCAGCCAGCATCCTTCGCTGGCTTCCTCCACCTGATGGATCTTCCCGTCCATTGTCTTAAAAATTCTAATCATGGTATCTCCCTTCAGCTCCTGCTGTGACCAGACAGGGCAAAAGGGCGGCGCCTGGGTCGTCAGCAGGAAACGTATTCTATTTTTTGTCTTATCTTATATTTCTTTCCAGGACGACAAGGCCCGCTTTCCATAATTTTGCACTTCCTTTTTTATTAATATTCCTTTTGTTACTCTCCGCCTTCACATTTTGAAAAAATAATACTGTTTGGCGTTTCTACTTTCAAGGGTTTTCCCTTCATGATCAGCAGCTTCTTCTCATAATCAATGGTAAAGGTAGTAATGGAATTGGATTCGTGATTTACTACAGCCAGATGTCTGCCATCTGGAAATACGTCCAGATCTTTCGGGTAATTTCCACTGATCGGAAGGATAAACTGCGTCTCCAGAAGACCGGTTTCCTCATCTCTCTTATACATGGCTACCGTATCTTCCCCTGCGGTTGAGCAGAAAAGATAGTTTCCATCCGGAGAGAAGCAAAGCCCGGATGTGGCGTCGTGGATCTGATCATCCTTGGAAGCCAGGGTGGAAACTGTCTGCAATTTTTCAAATACCGGAGATTTTCCGGTTCCGTCGTATTTATAAACTTCGATGGTATTGTTCAGCTCAAAATTCAAATAGGCAAATCTGCCGTCCGGACTGAATTTGATCAGCTTCGGGCCGGATTCTCTTTTACATCTTAAAATATCCACCAGTTCCAGACGCTTCGTCCTGTTGTTGATCCGGTATACCTTCATCTGATCAATGCCGTTGTCCACTGCGCAGAGATATTTATTATCCGGCGTAGGACGGACGCAGCTTACATGAGGACGGAAATTTCTCTCCCCCACGCTGCCCAGCCCCTTATGGAACACGCCGTCTACAACGCTTCCCAGACGGCCGTCTTTATGGGTATGCACTACGGTAACTTTTCCGTCATGGTATCCTGCCACAAAGAGATATTTCCCTTCTTCATCTGTAGACAGATGGCAGCCTCTCATCCCGTCTATATCCACTTTGTTAATAAAGGTCAGGTCTCCGTCCGGCTCGATGGCAAATACCGCCACGCCTTCGTCTGCTATGGAATAAAGATACTTTCCATTTAACGAACGGGCCAGATGGGAAGAGTTATTTACTGGAACAACTTTTCTCTCCTTTAAAATACCTTCCTCCACATTTACATCGTATACATGGATCCCGATACTGCTTCCATGGGTATAAGTTCCGACATACGCAACATATTTCTCTTTCATTTATGCAATACCCTCCTGTATTTATTGTTTTCACCACATGACAAATCTGTATCCCCCGAGGAATACCTAGTGCCATTCTACCACAAAGTTTTTTTTTATACAACCGGAAAACTCCCCCTCCTTTGCCTTTTACCTGTTCTTTAATAGAATTTTACCTTCTTCTCCCACAGCTTCCGGTTTCTCTAAAAAAGCGCCATACTTTTCGCTCTTTCAGTCTTTCTCAGAAAAGTCGTTAATTTACAAAAAAATTCCGCAGAATTCCATGGAAACTTTCCGCTGCTCCTGTAAAATAAAAGACAAATACATAACAGGAGGTATCTGCAGATGTCTTTAACTGAAACCATCCATATGGATCAGCTGCTCCCCCGGGAGGCCAAAATCCTGAAAGCTTCCCCTGAAGAATGTACTGCGGTACTGGCCGCTTCCGGCGGCGGCTTGTCCATTCCTCAAATAAAAACTTCCTCTCTCCGCTATCTTATAGGAGACGTAGAGGTTCTGGAGGATCATTGTGCCGCCATGATGTTCCGGTGCTTTGTTCCCGGCAAGGAAGAGGAGCGCCTCTTCTTCCGTTTTGGCCTGCTGCCCCGCTTCCGGACCAGGATCTGCCTGGATTTAAGTCTGCTGGACAACCGGACCATTTATACCCGCCGCACGCCGGGGCTTCTTAAACTGGTGGTGCATGGGCAGCGGACTGAGCGCAGCCAGGTAAGCTCCTTTGAACTGGGCGTTAAGAGTACTTTTCATGACGTAAAAGTACGCCTTGAAAATTTTTATCTCAGCGATCAGGAACCGGAAGAATACCCTACGCCAGACCGGAAGCTGGTGGACGAATTCGGTCAGTGGAAGGATGGTGCTTGGCCTGCAAAGATCCAGAATCTGGAAGAGCTGAAAAAGTCTATGGATAAAAATCTGGGACCAGCCTCCTATCCCTGTCCTTCCTGGAACCGCTGGGGCGGAGACTCCGACCGGAAGCTGAAGGAAGGCACCGGCTTCTTTTCCACCTGCAAGACTCCCGACGGCCGATGGCATCTCACCGATCCGGAGGGCTGCGACTACTTTTCTCTGGGTCCCTGCGGCACCCGCGCCGGAGAAGAAGGACGGATCGACGCCTTCGAAAAAAACTGCAGCTGGCTTCCCAGCAGCGAAGATCCTCTCTACGGCCCCTGTTTCCGGGAAGATACCATGCGCCGCTCCGCCTATATGGAGCCGGAGCATCTGCGGATGTTCAACTTCAGCGCAGCAAACCTGAAGAAAGTTTACGGTTCCCAGTGGAAAGAAAAATGGGAAGAAATCTCCCACCACATCCTGATGACCAACGGCATAAATTCCCAGGGAAATTTCCCCGGGCTCTGTGTAAATAACGGTCGTACAAAGCTTCCTTATGTCCGGGAGCTCCCGGGCTTCCCTTCCACTGAAACGCTGATCTTCCGGGATTTTCCGGATGTTCTGTCTCCGGAATATGCCCAGAACGCCCAGATTTACGCTCAGGGGCTGAAAGAGTGGAAGAAAGATCCCTGGCTTATCGGATATTTTCTGCGCAATGAGCCGGAATTTAATTTTGTCGAGAATCTGAAGATTGCAGACGAAGTGCTCCGCAATCCTGCGGATACCTGCTGCCGCCAGGGTCTGATCCGTTTTCTGGAAGAAAAATATACCCGGATCGAGGATCTGAACGCTTCCTGGGGAAGCTCCTTTAACAGCTTTGACCAGTTTAAAAAGCCTATAAAAAAATGCTCCGAGGAATACCCCGGATCTTTCCAGGATATCCGGGAATACTCCCGTTTCCTGGTAAAAGAATACATCCGCATCCCCGCTCAGGCCTGCAGAAAAGTGGATCCTGATCATCTGAACCTGGGGCTGCGCTGGTCTAAGGCGGACAATCCGGATATGATGGTAGGCTGGGAATATTTCGATGTATTTTCCATCAACTGTTATGATTTTGATCCTTCTATTGATATGGATTTTGTCAAGAACGCAGGAGTGGATCTTCCCATCCTCCTGGGAGAATACCATTGCGGCGCCCTGGACCGGGGGCTTCCGGCCACTGGCCTGAAGGGAGTCAAGGATCAGACAGAACGGGGAAAAATGTGGCGGTACTACGTGGAACATGCTGCCGCCCATCCCTATGGGGTAGGCGCCCACTGGTTCCAGTACAACGACCAGTTCTGCCTGGGAAGATTCGACGGCGAGAATTATCAGATCGGCATGGTAGACGTATGTATGCAGCCCTATCCGGAGCTGATGGAGGCTGTTAAAAGATCATCCGAAGTTCTCTACGCTGTAAAAAACGGAGAGAAGGCTCCCTATGACCAGGAGCCTGTTTCCATCCCCATGATCGGATATTAATGGCACAAAAAAGCTGCCGCAGAAAAACATTGGCAGGGATATTTATCATATTCCCTACATGTTTTTGCGGCAGCTTCTTTTTTGTACTATTCCCTGGGAAAAGCCTTAAGGAGTCTTTCGTATTCTCCACTGCGCAGAGGCAGTATGCCTCCATGACGTTTTTTATTTTCCCCCATATCGTAAGCCTCATCCGGAAGGATCTCCAGTTCTCCACCGGCCAGGTTGCGGCTGATCATGGGAAGGTATCCCTTTCCTTCCGCAAAGCGGTCTGCGATCAGACACCAGGTCTTTCCATCCGGCAGGAGATAAGCTTCCGGGCCTTCCACTCCCATCAGTTCCGCCAGAGTTTTAGAAAAAATCATCTGAAACTCTCCGGTAAGGGTTCTGCTTCTTTCCAGGATCAGACATTTGTTGCTCTCATCCTTGGAAATCCGGTAGTACCAGCCCTGATCCTGGATAATGGTAGTGTCAATTACATGCTCTTTTCGCTCCATATACAGGAAAGGCCGGGAAAAATCCCGGAAATCTTCCGTCCAGGCAGCATAAATCCTCTGTTTGCTCTCCTGCTCTCCTTCCTGCCTCACCATGGAAGCCCAGAAAACAAAGAACTGCTCTTTTTCTCTGTCATAAACTGCCTCCGGAGCCCAGACACAGCCGGCGCCTGGTATCCCTACCGTGCAGCTGCGTTCCCTGGACCAGTGGACCAGATCTTCCGACTCCCAGATGATCAGATCTCTGCTGCCCTCATGTTCCGCCGCACGCCATCCTTTTCCGGCGTGGATGCAAAGATCTGTGGCAATAAGATAAACCTTTCCGGTCTTCGGGTCGCGGATCGGGAAGGGATCCCGGACGCCCTTCATCCCGATGCAGGAGCGCAGCACCGGTTTCCCCTGATTCAGATCCTTCCAGTGAAGCCCGTCCTCGCTCAGGGAAAAGTAAATCTGCTCCCCGTCTTTTTCCTCTCCGATAAAATGTGTAAATAAATATCCTGCCATGTTTTTTCTCCTCTGTCTGAATTTTCCCCGTCAGGAACCGCCGCTTGACTTTGCGTAATTCAGCGGCGAAACGCCCGTATGCCGTTTAAATACCTTGCTGAAATAACTCTCATCAGAAAATCCCACTTTTTCACCAATCTGGGATACTCTCATAGAAGAAGTCGCCAGCAGTTCTTTGGCGTGGGCGATCCGGATCTCACTGAGATACTGAAAGATCGGTTTCCCAATACTCTGACGGAACAGACGGTTCATATAATCAAAATTACAGTCAAATTTTTCCTCCAGACTGTCTCCGCTGATAGGCTCATAATAAAACATATTCAAATAATCCAGCAGCTTCCAGACCTTCTGGTTTCCTCTTCCGCCGCCTTCTTTCTCCCCGGTTCCCAGGGAAAAGAACTGGCGTGAAACACGGATCAGCACTTCCAGGATCCTGGCTGCGCACAGAGATTCTCCCCCGACAATGGGATTATTGCGGAAGGAGATCCCGTCGTTTAAAAGCTGTGTGATCTCCGGATATCCGGTATCCGATGCCAAATGGATATATTTGGGAAGCAGAAGAATCTCTTCCCTCTCTCTGCTCCTGCTTCGGGAGGACATCTGCAGCGTCTTCTCCCTCTGATCTTTCAGCCTTTTGCTCAGAGCCTCCCTGGTAAGATTTACCGGGCACAGAGACGGATATTGGAAATGCACATAATAATACTCGCAGCTTGTGGCCTTCTCTCCTACGTGCATCCGATCTGGTTCCAGCAGCACCAGGTCCCCCGGAAGAAGATGGTAGAGGATTTCATTCTCCAGCAGGTACATTTCTCCCCGTCGTACAAGGTATAGGATATATTCTCCCGGCGTCCTCTGCTTATGCAGATACGGTGGCTCAATGGCCGCCGTATCTGCAAGTCGGATCTCCGGAAGCAGCCTGCAGTTATATTGAAAATATCTGTCCTCCGTCTTTTTCATCTCACCGCTCCCTTTCAGCCAAGATCCGGTTCTCCACAAAGTTCGATCGTCCCCGGCGCCTTGCCTTCCGTCTCAAAGACCAGGATGGTATTCTTACCCGTTTTCAAAAGAGGTGCGGGAATATACAGCCGCTTCTGAGGACCGATCTCCCAAAATCTTCCGATATTAAATCCGTTCACAAAAACACAGCCTTTTCCCCAGCCCGGAAGTTCCAGGAAAGTATCCCCAAGCTCTTCCGCTTCAAAAGTAAATTCATAAAAACCAGGAGCATCCTTTTGCGCCGGCACATGAAAGTCCAGGCCGGACAGATCCTCCATGGGCAGCCTGTAGATCTTCCAGTTATAATGATTGTGTCCGTTTATCTGCACGCTTCCATCGATTCCTTTTCTCTGACGTTCCAGATTCGGCCCGAAATTCACCCGTCCCATATTTTCTACAAGGATGGATATCTTCTCTCCCTGTCTGTGGGGTTCCTCCAGGGTATGCTCTGTGAGCAGCTCCCGGTCGTACAGGGTAAGCAGCGGCTTTTCATCTACAAAAATGTTCGCCCGGTCATTGGCGCCCCACAGCCGCAGCTTCTCTAATGGTCCTTCCCGTTTAAGCCCGCTCTCGTAAAGGATATAGCCGTATCCCTGATCCAGCTTTTCCATAGACTGTGGAAAAACACTTTCCACCGGCTCTGCCAGATGCTCCAGATTTCCAAACAGGGAAGCGCTCCGGGCTGCAGAAAGCTTCCCGTATGCTTTTCTCTGGATCCTGGTCGTCAGCTCTACTTCCGGGATCTGTGCATACTTCCGGATCACCTCGCGAAACGCCTGATACTTTGCCGTGATCTGTCCGTCTTCTGTGAGCAGAGCGTCATAGTCGTAGGAAGTCACATCCGGCGTAAGCTCGTCGTAATAATTGGATCCATTTGTAAAGCCGAAATTCGTTCCTCCCTCGAACATATAGATGTTCACATGGCCTTCTGCAAGCATCTCATCCAGAGCCTGGACATGTTCTGCCGTATCCCCGGTCTGGTGGCACTCTACTCCCCAGTTATCAAACCAGCCTACCCAGAATTCCATACACATTAAAGGCTTATCTCCGATCTTCTGCCGCATCACAGCAAACTGTTCCTTGCCTTTCGAGCCGAAATTTCCGGTCTGGAGCACACCTTCGATTTTCCCGCAGTCAAAGGAATCTCCCCAGGGACCGTCGGAAGTCACCAGAGGCACTTCGCAGCCACAGTCTATCATCAGCTGTTTCATGTATTCCAGATATGCGGAATCATCTCCGAAATAGCCATACTCGTTTTCCACCTGCATTAAGATCACCGGGCCGCCTCTGGTGATCTGCAAAGGTGCAATGATCTCAAAAAGCTTCTCATAATAGCTTTTCACATGTTCCAGGTAAGGCGGATACATGCATCTGAGACGCATGCCGTCCTCTTTCAGGAGCCAGTAAGGCAGCCCGCCGAATTCCCACTCAGCGCAGATATAGGGCGAGGGCCGCAGGATCACCATCAGCCCCAGCTCCTGTGCCAGCCGGACAAATCCGGCAATATCCAGTATTCCAGAAAAATCGAACCTGCCCTTTTCTTTCTCATGCAGGTTCCATGGGATATAAGTTTCCACAGTATTACATCCCATCCCCTTAAGCTTTTCCAAACGGTCCCTCCAATATTCCGGAACAACCCGGAAATAATGAATGCCGCCGGATATGATCTGGATCTTCTTTCCGTCCAGATAAAAATCTTCCCGGATTTCAAATTGATGCATAAGTAACCTCCGTCTCCGGCGTATAAATCCGCCGCTTTCTCTGTCTGTTGTCTATCGATTTCTATAAAACAGGGGATACCTGTTTCCTTAAACATTCTCTTGTCTGCGGACAGGTATCCCCTTATCTTACTTTTTATCTGCGCAAGCTGCGAAAGCTCGCAGGCTTTGCTTTATTCTGTCTGTGCGCTGGTGTCAGCAGCCTCTGCTGTGTCTGCAGAACCACTGTCTCTTACAAACTGTACATCACCGTGCTCTGCTACGAACTCGTCAAGGTCTGCCTGGATAGAAGCTTTTACATCTTCATAGCCGGCTGCCTCTAATTCTGCTCTCATATCGTCAATAGCTGCTGCGGGATCGTCAAACTTACCGTAAGCCAGCTGCGGCAGGTATTTGGACAGAACGTTTGCCAGAGAAGCCTGCTGAGAGGAGATTGCTGCTGTATCGATGATGAAGTTTTCAAATGGATAGTCATAAGCAATGCTGTTCAGGTTTGCGATGAAATCCTGAGTTCCATCCCACCATGTGGAATCCTGAAGCTCCAGATCATCATTACGTCCCAGCCAGAAGTTGGAATCCAGAGCGTCTGTAGAAGAATCATATCCTTCCGGACGAGCTAATTTTCCATCATCAGTTACCAGGTAATCTTCGCCTTCGATACCGTAGTTCAGAAGACGATAGCACTCTTCGTCATTTCTAAGCAGGTCGTAAACCATCAGAGCACGCTCCGGATGCTGGGAGTTTGCGCTGATCGCACATGCCTGATGCAGCTTCAGAGGATGGGAAATGTTCTGGTTTTCCATACCCCAGTAGTAGAACTTCGGATCAGAACCAGGCTGTTTTGCTTCCATGTTAGGAACGATCTGGCTGTAGTAGGTCTGTGCGTGGTGCTGGTCTGCACCGCTGGTGCCTGCGTACATTTCTTCACGGGCATCACCGTCGAAGTTCAGAACGTCCTCACGCCATACGCCCATGTCGTTCCATTCTTTCATCAGTTCTGCAGCTTCGTAAATCTCATCACCTTCCATATATGGAGAAGTAACGGTATTTCCATCGCTCTGCATTACGCCCCAGAAGTCTGTGTAGTTACCTACGCCAACGCCGTTGAAGCATACATAGTCGCTCTTGGAAGAGATGTATCCGCCAAGTATGCCGCCTGGCAGGTTCTTACCTGCAACATCCCAAGGAATGGTGTCCGGCTGATTCTCTTTTATCCACTGGAAGTACTGAGTCAGCTGTTCAAACTCTGTAATGGTTCCGTCAGGAATGCCTGCCTCTTTAGCCCAGTCGCCGCGGTAGAACATACCCTGGTTCGTGTACTGGATATAGTTATCTTCCGGAATGAAATAGATTTCATCCTCATATTTACAGATCTCCCAGTCGTCGTCTTCTGTTACCTGTGCATAAGTTTCAGGTGCATAGGTCTGGAGCATTTCCTCAGACAGAGGCATAAATGCGCCTTTGATTACATTTTCCCAGCCATACAGCCAGTCTGTAGCGGTACAGATCAGGTCCAGAGAAGTGTCGCCGCTGAGCAGCTGCAGGTTGTACTGTGTCTGCCAGTCTGTCCACTCTACATAAGTGTACTCCAGCTCTGCGTTTACCTTTTCATTCAGGATGGCGTTCAGCTTTTCCAGCATAGCCTCCAGTCTTCCGTTGGTAGGACGGTTGCCCAGTACCAGCATGTTAATGACCTCATGGGAAGAGGTATCGATCTCTCCTGAGGATTCTCCGCCGCCGGAGCTGCTGCCGCCGCCGCTGTTTCCGCCGCCGCCGCAGGCTGCCAGGCTCGCTGTCATCATAGATGCCAGGATCAGCGCAATTGCGCGCTTGCGAGTAGTGTTCTTTCTCATTGTGTTCCTCCTTTACTTTTTGGATTAATTTTTTATGTGAATTTCCGGTAAATACTATTCCGGAAAATCATCATCCTTTAACTGCTCCTACAGTAATACCGGAAATGAAGTACTTCTGTACAAAGGGGTACAGGAAAACAATAGGTCCGGTAGCCACAACGGCTGTTGCCATTTTCAGTGTGTTCGTCGGAAGGTCTGTGACGGAAACATTTGCGCCGGCCACAGAACTCTTCAGGGCGTTGGCCTGATTGATAATACCGTACAGGTAGTACTGAAGCGGTTTATAATCTACGGAACTTCCCAGATACAGTGAAGACTGATACCATTCATTCCAATAACCCAGAGCCAGGAACAGGCCGACTGTAGCCAGAGCCGGTTTCAGCATAGGAAGGATCAGGGAGATGAAGATCTTGAAATCTCCGGCCCCGTCGATCTTACCGGACTCTGTGATCTCATAGGGTATGGATTTTGCAAAGTTTTTCATCAGCACGATAAGCCATGGGGACATAAGCAGCTGCAGGAATACCGCCATATAGCTTCCTCTCAGTCCCAGCTTGGAAACCCACAGGTAAGTGGGAACCATACCTGCGGAAAACAGGGTGGTAAAGTAGATGAAAAAGGACAGTGCATTGCGGAAAGGAAAGTCCTTACGCTGGAGAGCATAACCGGTCATAGCAATAATGAACAGACCGATAATGGTTCCGAAAACTGTCATAATAATCGTAACTGCATAAGATCCCAGGATCTGCTCCGGATAACGGAATACCCATTCATAGGAAGAAACGGTAAATCCCCTTGGCAAAAGCCCGAAACCTTCCCGGCTGATAATACTCTCTGTACTGAAAGATGCGGAAATAACCAGCACAAAGGGGAATATACAGATCACAGCCCATAAGGTAACGAAGAGATAAGCAATAATCTTCAATACCTTTGTACTGGGATCCATTTTAATCTTACTGCTTTTATTCATGACGGCACCTCCTAGAACAATGCGTAATCAGGATCGATCTTCTTCACGATCCAGTTACTGAACATAACCAGAACAAATCCGAAGACTGACTGATACAGACCGACTGCAGATGACGTTGAGAAGTTATTCTGTGTCGTCATAGTACGGTAAACAAAGGTTTCAATAATATCGGTGGTCTCAAACAGCTGAGAGTTCACGCCGCCTGTCAGGTTCCAGAACAGACCGAAGTTACCTCTCATAATTCCGCCCAGAGCAAACAGGAGCAGAATGATAAATGTACCTTTCAGAGATGGAAGGATAATATGGCGGATCCTCTGCCAGCTGGTAGCGCCGTCTACTTCCGCTGCCTCGATCAGGCTGGAGTCGATTCCGCAGATCGCTGCGAAATATACTACAGAGCCATATCCTGTCTGCTGCCACATATTACAGAAGAAAATGATAATGGGCCATACACCCGGCATACTGTAAACCTGAAGGGGATCTCCGCCTGTTTCACGGATCAGCGTATTCAGAGCACCTGTATCAAAGTTCAGAATGTTGAATGCGATGGCGCCGATCAATACTACAGAGATAAAGTAGGGAAGAAACATAACGGTCTGAGAAACCTTCTTAAACCATTTGTTTCTGATCTCGTTAAGCATCAGAGCGATCACGATCTGGAATACATTACCTACAACAATAAAGGCCAGATTGTAAAGAACCGTGTTTCTTGTCAGCTTCCACAGTTCTCCGGAGCTGATCAGGAACTCGAAGTTGTCAAGTCCGCAGAACGGGCTCCCGAAAATACCATCCCGGAAATTGTAATTGGTAAATGCGATCCACACACCGGGAAGTGGGCAGTAGTTAAAGATAATGAAGAAAACTACTGCTGGCAGACACATCAGCAAAAGCGTCCTGTTGTTTTTCAGAACCTTCGCCACATTTGTCTTCTTTTTCATTGCTTCTCCTCCATTCTTTTTATGATTCTGAAACAGAGGTTTCCTGAAAACGCTTTCAAGTTCTTTTGGAAATCACCGCTACTCTTTTGCCTGTCCGTCTCGCCTTTTGTTCAATCTGACAATGCAGCTTTCTTTTTCCATGTAATAAACAGAAAATATGTAGTATATCTTTCGGATAGTCAGCCTGTTTAAATAGGACTTCAAAATCATTTCCGTTCCTTTTCTGAAACCCCTTTCATGCCATTTACTATACTCTCTAATCCTTACCTTGTCAAGTAGTTTTTGTGCATTCTATTAATATATTTTTTATGTTCTTTTTATATTTCGGCATTATTACTTAATCTTACGCTCTACTTTTATGTATTTTTCACAACAGCATTCGACAAAAACCCCGGCAGATGGGAACGCATAGCCTTTGCTTTCCCATCTGCCGGGGTTTTTCTGCTTTTTCAGCCTTTTTATTTAATAGAAGTTATCCTCATCTTCCTGTGCTTTCCTTTCCGGCAGGATCTCCGCCGTTGAATTTCTAAGGATCAGCCGGGAGGGGATCTGCTGTACTACCGGAACATCCTCTCCGTTTATGAGCCGCACGGCGGTATCCGCCACGGTCTTCCCAAAGGTTGCATAATCATAACAGACACTGGTAAGCCGGGGAAGCACAGCTTCCGCAAGGATAGTATTATCAAAACTGACCAAAGACAGATCCTCCGGGATCCTCATCCCCCGCTCCTTGACGAAACGCATCACACCCACAGCGCTGAAATCATTGATCGCCATAACCGATGTGGGCAAAGTGCGGTTTGTATCAAAAAGCTGCTTCATCCCCTCATATCCTCCATCCATGCCATAATTGGATTCTGTGACATACCGCTCCCGGTAAGTGATCCCGTAATTGCGGAGGATTGATTTATAACGGACCCGCTTTTCATAGGTGGATTTTACATCTCCTCTTCCGCCGATCATGGCAATGTGGCGATGCCCCAGGGAAAACAGATGCTCCATGGCAAGATCCACGCCTCTCGCCTCGTCGATGGCTACCTGCCAGCAGCGGGCTCCTTCCACCTTACCCGTAGTGACCACCGGTACAGATTCCGCCATACGGTTAATCAGATCTGCATATTCCGGATCTGTGACCAGCTGGTCTGATTTTCCGCCCATAAGGATAATGGCGTCAACCCGGAGGTCAAATAATTTCTGCAGATACCGTACCTCCAGCTCATAGCTGTTCATGGAGGAAAAAACCACGGGATAGTATCCCAGCGCATCGATTTCTCTGGTACACTCTGTGAGGAGCTGGGAATAATAAGGGTTTATCAGGTCAGAAGCCAACAGCCCGATCACTTTCGTTCTGGAACTTGCCAGACCCTTTGCCAGAGAATTCGGCCGGTAATCATACTTACGGATCACTTCTTCCACCCGGCGCCGTTTTGCCTCGCTGACTCTGGCGCTCTGAGTCAACACCCTGGACACAGTTGAAGGAGATACGCCCGCTTCCTTGGCGATCGTGTAAATATTCAATTCACTTTTTGCCATCTCTGCCCCCTTCCTGGCAAAAGCCTTCGCCTGCTGATTTTTATCAGAAAAACTTCCGTCTGCACAGAAGCCTGAAAGTTTTCTCGTGTAATTTCCAGTATAAACTCTTTTGACTGAAAATGCAAGAAAAGCTTTTTTTAAAAAGTCGCTATTTTACAAAAATTCCCTCTGGATTCTATGGTTTTTTTCAAAATGCGCTATATAATGAAAGCTATTCCATGCAGCTTCGGTAAATGCTGCATCATCCCTGCCGGCCAAAGGCCGGAGGGAGAAACAACAGGAGGAACAGACAAATGACAGAGACACAATCCATTTCAAACGGTTTTAACACCCAAAAGCTTACCCTGACCCAGGGATGGGAATTTTTCCTGGGAGAATGCCCGGACGCCTGGAAAAAGGACTTTACCCCTGCCGGCTGGCAGGAAGTGGCCATTCCTCATGACTGGTCGGTAACCCTGCCTTTCTCCAGAGAATATTCCAGCGGCACCGGTTACGCCGCCGGCGGCATCGGCTGGTACCGCTGTACTTTTCGTCTCCCGGAATCCTTCCGGGGCAAGCAGATCCTGCTTTCCTTTGACGGCGTATACCGGGACAGCCAGGTATGGTGCAACAGTATTTACAAGGGATTTCATCCCAACGGCTATACCCCTTTCTCCTATGACATTACAAAAGAAGCCGTATTCGGAGAAGGGGACAATGTGGTCTGCGTCCGGGTGGATCACCAGGAGCTGGCTGATTCCCGCTGGTTTACCGGATCCGGTATCACCAGAAAAGTAACCCTGACAATTTCAGATACTATATGCACAGAGGAATACGGCGTATTTTTCACGGTTCCTCAGGCTGATAAGGAGCAGGCCCATATCCAGACCAGGACTTGTGTGCAGAATTACACGGACAGCCGCCGCACCGTAACGGTCCGCAGCCGTCTCACAGACGCTTGCGGAGCCTGTGTACTGGATCTGTCCGGTCAGATCACGCTTCCTGCCGGCTCCTCCCAGACCTGTACCTTAGACGGCTGTCTGCCCAGGCCTGCCCTGTGGTCGCCGGATTCCCCCGACCTTTATACCCTGGAGACCTGGCTTGGAGATGAGAACGGCGTATTCCGTCTGGCAGATTCTTTTCCCGTCGGCATCCGTACCTTCTCCTTTGATCCGGATCAGGGATTTTTCCTCAATGGAGAATCTATGAAAATAAAAGGGGTCTGTGTGCATCACGACGCCGGCGCCCTGGGTGCGGCCGTCACCAGAGAAATCTGGGTACGGCGTCTGGAAAAGCTGAAAAAAATGGGATGCAACGCTATCCGTATGAGCCATAACCCCCATATGCCGGAGCTGTATGATCTCTGCGACGCCATGGGCTTCCTGGTCATGGACGAGGCCTTTGACGAGTGGGAAGGGCCGAAAAACAAATGGAGTACCGGACATAATGTGTATCCGCCAAAGCATCAGGGATATTATAAATATTTTCCAGAATATCACTCCAGGGATCTGGCTTCCATGATCCTCCGGGACCGGAATCATCCCAGCGTCATCCTCTGGAGTATCGGCAATGAGATCGACTATCCCAACGATCCATACTGTCATCCCATGTTCGAGACTATGACCGGAAACAATGACGCCAACAAACCGGCAGAAGAACGCCGCTACAACCCGGATCGGCCAAACGCCCAGCGACTGAAAGATCTGGCCGCCATGCTGGCGGAGGAGGTGCGTAAGATCGACGGCACCCATCCTGTCACACTGGCCGCCGCCTTTCCGGAGCTTTCCTCTCATCTGGGATTCCTGGACGCTCTGGATGTGGCCGGCTACAATTATAAAGAACATTTATATGAAGAAAGCCATGAACGTTTCCCCTCCCTTCCTTTCCTTGGAAGCGAGAACGGCCACAGTCTGGAAGCCTGGAAAGCGGTGACCGACAACGACTATATCAGCGGCCAGTTCCTGTGGACCGGCATTGACTATCTGGGCGAAGCCCATGGCTGGCCTTACCGGGCTTCCGGCGCCGGTCTGCTTACTCTGGCCGGAGTTGAAAAAACCGGTTATTACCGCAGAATGAGTTTCTGGTCCCAGACCCCTATGGCTCATCTGGCTACGGTACGGGCTGAGGATGCTGAAAAGGCCCCCCATAAAGAATGGCTCCCTTACCTGGAATCCTGGAATTATCTGGAGGGAGAAAAGGTGGAAGTGGTCTGCTATACCAACCTTTCACAGGCAGAGCTTTTCCTGAACGGCGAGAGTCTGGGCAGGAAAGAAAAGTCTCCCGATGAGGACGGGATCCGCTGGCAGATTTCTTTTCGTCCCGGTGTCCTCTCAGTCTCCGCCTGGGGCTCCCTGACTACTCTCCGGACCGGAAACTGCTCCGGAGAAGCCAGCGATCAGTTGGAAACTATCGGAGCGCCCTGCCAGCTTTCCATGGACGTTTATCAGGTTCCGGCGGCTCTTCAAAATCCGGCCCCGGCTTCACAGACATCTGCGCCTGAGGAAATCCGGCAGATCCTGGTCTCTGTGCTGGACGGAAAAGGCCGTCTGGCTGTAACGGATTCCTCCCGTATCACTGTCCGTATATCCGGCGGGACCCTTCTTGGCCTGGAGAGTGGAGACATTGCAGACTGTACGGAATATACCGCTCCCATGCGCCACGCATTTTGCGGGCGGCTGCTGATCCTCTGCAAAAAAACGGGAGAAGGTCCCATGACCATCACAGCAGAGGCCCAGGCCTTGAGCCCCGCCCATACCCTTATTTCCTGACCTGTCTTCAGGCCTTCAGACATAATTTTTTCTACATAACAGAAAGGATGGCAGATTTCATTATGACACGTTTCTATGATCCGGCCCTGGGACGGGTACACACCCCCCAGGGGACCATGACACTTTCAAAAGTGTTTATTCCTTTTTTTCTTGAAATGTTCCTGATGAATTTAATGAGTACGGTCAACACCTTTACTCTTTCTTTCTACTCTGACGAAGCTGTGGCCGCCGTAGGGGCGGCCGGACAGTTTATGGGCATGGTCATCACCTTTTACACTGTGATCAGCACCGGCGCTTCCATTGTGATCAGCCAGAACATCGGCGCCGGGAGGCTGAACAGAGCCTCCGATGCTGCTTTCTGCGCCCTTACCGTCAGCGCCTGTTTAAGTTTTGTAGTCAGCAATATCCTGGGGTTTTCCGCAAGACCTCTGATGTCTCTTATGAACATCCATGGGGAAGTACTGGACTATGCCGCCTCTTATTTCGGCATCTGTATCCGGTTTTCCTTCCTTCAGTCCATCACTTCCGTCTCGTCGGCTATTTTCAAAAGCTGCGGGCGGCCCCGGATCTCTGTCTGCGTATCCCTGGGTATGAACTGTATCAACGCCCTGCTGAATTACCTGGTGGTCTTCCGTCCTGTTGAAATCCCTCTTCACGGAGTCACCGGCATCGCCTGTTCCTATGGGATCAGCGTTACCTGCGCAGCTGTCACCATGCTGATCCTTTTAGCCAGGATCCCCCTGGGGCTGGATTTCCGGCATAAGTCCTGGAAAAGCTTCCGCATGATCTTCCAGGTGCTGCGTATCGGGATCCCCGGCGGCATCAGTTCCCTCTCCTACTCTATCTCTCAGGTAGTTACTACCTCTATCATCGCCCTGGTAGGAGTTGCCGCTGTATCTGCCAAGATCTACGTGTCAAACCTGGTCTTCTACGTTTATGTCTTCGGCATGTCTCTGGGGCTTTCCACTTCGCTGATGATCGGCTGGCTCACAGGAGCAGAGAAGTACGAACAGGCCTACCGGCTGAATCTTCAGAATCTGCGGATCACCACCATCCTGAACGGCACTCTGTCTCTGCTTCTGTTTTTGTTTGGGCAGCCTCTGCTGGGCATCTTTACTTCTGACCCAGAGATCATCGCCATGGGCCACAGCCTTCTGCTCATTGACATTCTGGTAGAGATCTTCCGGGGCTTTAACCATATTGAAGAAAACTCCCTGCGGGGTTCCGGAGACGTTGTCTTCCCCATGGTGGTCGCTATGATCTCCTGCTGGACCATGAGCGTTCTATTCTCTTATCTCCTGGGCGTCCGCCTGGGATTTGGCCTGGCCGGATGCTGGATTGCCTTTGCCATGGACGAGGCCTTTCGGGGTATCAACTATTTCCGCCGCTGGCGTTCCAGAAAGTGGATGAAAAAATCCACGGTCCTCAGGGCCTGACCCTTCTGTAAAAAAAGGATTGTTCCGCAAAGTAAACCACATTCTGCGGAACGGTCCTTTTTTCTATCCGGGCTGGCATCCCGGCTTACAATCTGTTAAAATAATCCCATGGAACGTATTTTTGAATTTAAGGTTAAGCCGGAAGAAGTTCCCTGTACTCTTGGGGAATATCTCAGAGCCAGAGACTTCTCCCGGCAGATTATCATCCAATTAAAAAAGACCCCCATGGGGATCCAGGTAAACGGCCATTGGGCCTATGTGAAAACAGCCCTGAAAGAAGGGGATCTAATCCGGATCCTTTTAAAAGAGGGGAAATCCTCGGAAAAGATCCTGCCGGTTCCCATGGATCTGGATATCCTCTATGAGGATCCAGATATCCTGGTAGTCAATAAACCGGCGGATACCCCTGTCCATCCTTCGATCCACAATTATGAAAACACTCTGGCCAATGGGATCGCCTGGTATTTTCAGCAAAAAGGCGAGCCTTTTATCTTCCGGTGCATCAACCGCCTGGACCGGGATACTACAGGGCTCCTTATCCTGGGGAAAAATGCCTACAGCGCCTCTGTCCTTTCTTCTGATATGAAGGGCCGCAGGATCCACAGGACCTATCTGGGGATCTCCCGGGGAACGCCCTTTCCTCTCCAAGGTACTGTAGACGCTCCTATCGCCCGGGAAAAGGATTCTGCCATTCTCCGGTGTGTGGACTTTGAAAAAGGGGAGGGGGCGGTAACTCATTATGAGACGCTCTGTACCCGGGAAGACTGTTCTCTCATCCGGTTTTCCCTGGAAACAGGCAGGACTCACCAGATCCGGGTCCACATGAAATATCTGGGTACGCCATTACTGGGGGATTACCTTTATAATCCGGAATATTCCAGAATAAAAAGAGTGGCCCTCCACTCCTTTTCCCTGAGCTTTTCGCATCCGGTAACCCGGGAAAGCCTGTATTTTCAGGCTCCTCTTCCAAAAGATATGGCAGAGCTGTTCCCTTCCTTTTAAACTCCGGCTTATTGCCCTGGAGAAGGAAGGCAGCTCTGCCATTTCCTGTTTCCCATCTGAAATTTTATATCTTAATTTCTTCTCAGCGCCTCTATCGGGCTTAAAGCCGCCGCTTTCCTGGCAGGATAGATCCCGAAAAAAATCCCCACTGCACAGGAAAACAAAGTGGCGATGAAGACTGTACTCAGGCTGATCCCCGGGGTGATGGTCATTTCCTGGCCTGCGCTCATGAGAAAGCAGAGTCCGTAGCCCCCTGCAATTCCTGCAAAGATACCAATAATCCCACCGATCACCGTCAGTATGGCGGATTCCGCCAGAAACTGGAGCATGATCGAGGAGGTCTTGGCTCCCAATGCCTTTCTTATGCCGATCTCCCTGGTCCTTTCTGTCACAGAGACCAGCATGATATTCATAACGCCGATCCCGCCTACCAGCAGGGAGATCCCCGCCACAAAAGAGATAAAAGCTGTGATCATTCCCATCATATCGTTAAGCAGGCTGATCACGTCCTGGAAGCTCTGAATCTGATAAAAGTCTTCCCCCGCAGACCGGTGCCTCTGTTCCAGCAGCCGCACCACCCTGTCTGATACCTCCTGGGAATCCAGTTCCTTATCCGCCTGGACATAAATACTGGTAAAATCCTCCAGATCATCCCCCAGATAATCCAAGGCCGCCGTATATGGGATAGAGAGGCTTACCGGCATTCCCTCATAGGTATAAGTCACAAAAGTACCGTTTTCTCTCTGGGTGCTGACGCCTACGATCCGGTAAGATTTTGTCAGGTCCGAAGCCTGTACTTCAATATCCATTCCCACTACGTCGTCAGAGCCGAAAAGCCTTTTGGCGTCTGTGTCTGAGATCACACAGACATTTCTGGCTTCCGCCACATCCGCTTCCCGGAAATAAGCGCCCCGTTTCATCAGGGTATTATTTATAATGGCAGCGTCCTGGGTCTCCAGGGAAAGGCTCACGTCAAAATCTCCCTTTCCTGTTACCGTCTCTCCCGATAAGCCCATGCTGATGGTAACGCCTTCCACCCCTTCCAGCTTCCGGACGGCGTCCAGATCCTCCGGGGTGATATAGGCTCCCTCGTTCATTGCATCTTCGCTGCAGTAAATATAGATCTGGCCGCTTCCAACGCCGTCGATTTCCGAGTTCATCTGGTTTCTGGTCCCTTCGCCGATGGAGACGATAGCGATCACAGAAGCAATACCTATGATGATACCCAGCATGGTGAGAAAGGACCGGCCTTTATTCGCCAGAATATTCTGCACTGCCATTTTCACATATTCAGCCATATCTGTATACTCCTGTCCTTTTACTCTGCAGCTTCCACTGCCACAACCCTGTCTCCTGTCTCATGGCTTCCGATATCCCGGATCACCTGATCTCCCGCTTTCAGACCCTTGGTGATTTCCACATAAGAATCAGAGGTCACCCCGGTCTCTATGGCCTTTTCCGTAATGATCCCTTCTTCCACTACATAACAGAAGGAGCCGTCTTTTCCGATATTTACCGCTTCAACCGGGAGCAGGGGGACGTCCTTTGCCTGAGCGGCCTGGATACTGGCCTGGGCCTCCACGCCAATAAAAATGTTATCATCCGGATCATCAATATGTATGGTGACGCCGATAAGAGGGGTTCCCTGCTCGTTGGGAATAGCGATCCTGCTGATCTTCTCTACCGTTCCCTGATATTCGGAATCTCCGAGAGTTACCGAAGCCTTCTGCCCTTCCTTCACCTTATCAAAATCGTACTTGGAAATATTCGCCTCCACACAGACCTGGTCTGTGCTCTGAAGAGTAAACAGCTCCATTCCCTGGGTCACGGTAGCGCCCTGGGTTACCTGAGCGTCAGAGATCACTCCCTTGAATTCCGCCTGCAGTCCTTTTCTGCCTTCCTCGATAAGCTCCTGGAGATTTTTGGCCTCCAGTTCAGCCAGGTTGTTGGAAATCTGCATCTGTTCCTGGGCCGCAGACGACAAGCCTGCCCCATCGGCCTCTGCCGCAGCTTCCTGGGAAGCCAGTTCCGACTGAAGCTGGGCCAGTTCTGAAGAAGCAGTCTCCAGCTGGAACTGAAGATCCGAGGTATCCGGAGCCACAGCAGTATCAGCGCCTGCAGCGGAAGCCATATACTCCGCTTCCTCGGGCTGTGCAGGCGGATGTTCCTTCAGATCCTGGTACGCCTGCCGGGCCTGCTGAAACTCTTTTTCTTTCTGGGAATATTCTTCTACTGTAATTTCTTCTTTTTCGTATGCCTGCGTCGCTTCATTAAACGCCGCCTGACAGTCATACATGGCATTTTCTGCCTCGGAAAGCTCTTCCTGATATATGGGGAGGGTTGTATTATTGTAAATATCCAAAGCGTTTTGATAAGCCTGTGCAGCGTCTGCCGCCGCCTGCTGTGCCGCTGCCTGAGCGTCTGCCGCCGCCTGGGACTGAACGTCTGCGATCTGCTGCTGGAGGCTGGTGATCTGCCCCTGTTTCTCTTCGATCTGTGCCTCCAGCTCCGGTATCCTTGCCTGGGCCTCCGCCTGTTTTGCCGCTGCATCCGCCGCCTGCTGCTGGGCGTCTGCCAGTTCCAGCTGTCCGGATCTGACATTTAATTCCGCTTTCTGATTTTCACTTTCCAGGGTCTCCAGATTAAATCCGATGATGACCTGGCCTGCTTCCACAGTATCTCCCGTTTCCGCAGACATAGTCTGGACCTCGCCGTTTACCGGAGAATAAAAGGTCTTTTTCTGTTCGCTTTCTACATTTCCGGAAGCTTCCACCTCCTGGGTTACATTTCCTTTGGTCACTGCGATGGTCTCTATAGTGGGAATGCTTTCGTTTCCCTGCTTCATACCGCCGATCACAGCAATGATAATGACCATGACCACAACGATCCCCAGGGTGATCAGCATGATCCCGTTCTTACTCTTCCATATTCCCTTCTTCATGATTCTCCTCCGTCTTCTCATATTCTGTCGCTTTATAATCGGAATTTACGATATCCGTCTCTATTTTTCCGTCCATGATCCTCACTACCCGCTTTGCCTGGGAAGCGATCCCGTTGTCATGGGTGATCAGGATCACTGTCCTGCCTCCAGCGTGTAATTTCTTTAAAATCCCCAGGATCTCTCTGCTGGATGCCGAATCCAGGTTCCCTGTAGGTTCGTCAGCCAGGATCACCGGAGGCTTTGCGGCAATGGCCCTGGCGATAGCCACACGCTGCTGCTGCCCGCCGGACATCTCCGAAGGCTTATGGTTCATTCTGTTCTCCAGCCCCACCATTTCCAGAGATTCTCTGGCCAGCTGTCTCCTGCTTTTCCGGTCCATTCCTCTATAGATCAATGGAAGCTCTACATTTTCCTCTGCAGTAAGATTGGGGATCAGATTAAACCCCTGAAAAATAAAGCCGATCTCCCGGTTGCGGATCTCTGACAGCTGATTGTCCGTCATCGTAGATACATCTGTGCCATTGAGATAATACTTCCCTGAAGTAGGCACGTCCAGACATCCCAGCATATTCATAAATGTAGATTTACCGGATCCGGACTGGCCGATGATCGCCACAAATTCCCCCTCGTCGATCTCCAGATCAATGTGATCCAGAGCCCTCACCTCATTTTCTCCCGGATTATATATTTTGCATAAATCTACTACTTTAATAAGATGTTCCATAGGCTTTTCCTTTCTTCATATGCTGATTTTGCCATAACTCTCCCAAAATCAGAAAGAACAGAGCAATACAGAAATCCTCTTCTGTCTCGTCCTGTCCCTTCCTTTTTATAACAACCTTCTGTTTTATAATATTTTTTACTACATCCTCCGGTAAATATCCGGGCAACAGCCCGGAGCATTTTTTTGAGACGATGTACTAAATTACTGGACCTTACTGTCCAGCATTGCCTGACGGTTCTTCAGCGCTCCCCAGAAGTAAAGCAGAGGCAGGATCAGGCCGATGATCATGAAAACCAGGCTCAATCCATTAACTCCTTCGGAAATTGCAGAATATGCATCGTTTCCCAGCTGCCATAAGATCAGGATAATACCGCAGACAAAGCAGATTCCGGCTTTCTGTATCTTATTGCAGTTCACGATCCCGATGATACCGATCACAGTGTTAAGAAGCGCTCCTGCCGCAGTAATGTATACACTCATTTTATATGCTTCTACGGTGATCCCGGAAGCTGTAATGGTCTGCTCCAAAAGCTCTCCCACTTCTCCTTCCCCGATTGTGCCAAGCATGGCAAAATTAGCGAGGCTCATCAAACATGACAGAACCCCAAAAATCACCATAAGAATTCCTACTACCTGCAGCAGTGTTTTTCCAGGTGCCTTTTCTTTCATTACATTCTCCCCTCTCTATTGGTTTTCCTCATTGTATAATCCCATGAGGAAAAAGTCAATTTATTTTACAGAAATTTTTGATAACTGTTGTGAAATACAGGAAAAACAGCCTATTGTAAAGTTTTTTTCACAAATATTTAATCAATACCTGCCGGGTATCCCTTTGTTTTCCAACCGGTCTGTGGGATGCCTCCCCGTGCAGGCAGGGCAGGCGCCCACCAGGCGCATCACACAAAAAGACCCTCCGGATCCTGTCCGGAAGGTCTCCTCCTGGGGATACCTTTATAAAGCCCGTATCCTTGGCACTTCATCTACATGAAGATATCTGCTCACAGCTTTTATGATAATATCATGGTTCACAAAATGGTTCTGGTTAGAAACCAGGATCACGCCGATCACCCCGACCTCTTCTACACGTATGGGAAATCCTCCGCCCATATAAGAATATTCTCCCGGCTCCAGACCAATGTCCTCCAGGGTCTCCTCCGACTTCTTCAGTTCGCTGTAAAGGAGCATGGTGCTTTTTTCTACTCTCCGGACCGTGGCGTACATTTTATCCATCCAGGCCGCATTATTTAAATTGGTGCTGTTACCTGCGTATTTAAACACTGTGTAACCATTATTCAGCCGGATCTCCACCGCTGTGTCCAGCCCCCTTTTTCTGGCTTCCGCCACAATAAGGTTTCCGAGAGCCCATGCGTCTTCATTGGTAAAATGTCCAAACTGCAGGATTTCCTCCTGCATAGCTAAAACTGCGATCACTTCTTCGATGGTCATATGCAACACCTCCTGCTGTTACCGGATCCTGTCCGGGAAACCAACCTTGCGCTGAACCTTTCTCAGTGTTTTGTTTGCAAAATACTGGGCTTTCTCGCTATTTTCCTTAATAATGGAATCAATATACGCCTTATCCTTTTCCAGACGGGCCACTTCCTCCTGGAGAGGCTTCAGAACGCTGACTACCGCTTCCCCTACGGCCATTTTCAGTTCCCCGTAGCCTTTTCCTTCAAATTCTTTAACCGCCTCGCCGGGAGTTTTTCCCAGACATGCGCAATAAATATCAATGAGATTTTTCAGCCCCGGCTGTTCCTCTCTGTAAGCCACGCAGGCCTCCGAATCTGTCACTGCCCGTTTGCATTTTCTCATGATCGTATCCGGATCATCCATCAGATAGATACTTCCGTTAGGATTCTCATCGGATTTCGACATTTTTTTGGAGGGATCCTGAAGACTCATGATCTTGGCTCCCACTTTGCCGATATAGGCCTCGGGCACCGTAAACACGTCTCCGTAAAGATTATTAAAGCGGATGGCAATATTCCTGGTCAGCTCCAGATGCTGCATCTGGTCGATGCCTACCGGAACCACATCTGCCTGATACAGGAGAATATCCGCCGCCATCAGCACCGGATAGGTGAAAAGTCCTGCGTTGATATTGTCCGCATGCTTTGCCGCCTTGTCCTTGAACTGGGTCATACGGTTCAGCTCGCCCATATAAGTAAAGCAGTCCAGGATCCAGGCCAGCTCCGCATGGCCGGATACATGAGACTGATAATAGATACAATTTTTCTTGGGATCTAATCCTGCTGCGATATATAAGGTCAGCAGCGCTCTCGCTCTCTTTCTCAGAGTCGCCGGATCCTGACGGATGGTAATAGAATGCATGTCCACCACGCTGTAAAAGCATTCATAATCATCGCTTAAAGTCACCCAGTTTTTCAGGGCGCCCAGATAATTTCCCAAAGTCAGATTTCCTGTGGCCTGCATGCCGCTGAATAAAACTTTTTTATCCTTGATCATAATTATGTCCTCCACTGGTACGTTTTCCTTAGGAAATATTTTAGCACGTTTCCCTCCGGGGGGCAACTGCGGCTTTTATTTCTCCCCTTCCACTAAAAACATAGGCGTAGAATGATAATTTGCCCGTTCTTCCCGGCTCCAGACCTTTTCCCACACATTCTCTTCTATTTCCACTTTTGCACATGCCAGTCCCTCCAGAACCTCTTTGTCCCAGAGAGGGCGGCGGATCCGGCTTAAGGGCACCTTCCTGGCGATCTCCTCCATAGCGTCAATATCTGTGCAGGTATAATGATCTTCCATATGAAGGGCTTCCACCCTCTTCCGGTCCTCTTCGTATTCTTTCCGTTTTTCCTCATCAAAGAGATGATGATACCAGTTAGCGTCGTAATTCAGGAGCTTTCCGCCTTTTTTCAGCACTCTCAGCCACTCCTGGTAGGCTCTGGCAGGTTTTTCCAGATTCCAGGTCAGGTTCCTGGACACCACGGCGTCAAAGGTCTGATCCGGAAAATCCAGGTCCTGGGCGTCCATCTGCAGCCACCGGATCTTCTTCCCTAATTCCCCCGCATTACGCCGGGCTTCCTTCAGCATTTCCTCTGTGTAATCCACCGCTGTTACCTGATAACCGGCCCGGGCCAGGATAATGGCAAAAAATCCCGGTCCTGTACCGATATCCAGGATCTTTATCTCCTCCGGTTTTTTATCCGGAAGATGTCCTTTCAGATTTTCCAGCCAGATCTCCCTCTGCCGGGTAGCCAGCTCTCCCTGATTTACCTGGGAATACCCCTCCGCTCTTTTTGTCCAGTATTCCTCTATCTGATCCAGTAATTCCATAACTACTCTTTCCTTCCCTGTATTCTAAATTCTTGGTTTATGCTATTGATCCTGGAAGGAAGTATATCATGGATTTCTTTTCTCTCACAAGCCCCCTGAGGGGTTATAAAGCTATGGACTATGAAAAATCTTCCGACAGCCGGTTCTCTCTCCGGTCCCTCTCCGGCCTGTCATTGAAAGCTTTACATTCCCGCCGCTGACGTCTATAATAGGAACATGGCGTACAGGCATTCCATGCTTATAAGAAATTATCTGGAAAGGACGAAAGAAAATGGAAAAAATCGCAAGCTTTACCATTGATCATATCAAGCTGAAACCAGGGGTCTATGTATCCCGAAAGGATCATGTAGGGGCTGAGACCATTACCACCTTCGATCTGCGCATGACCTCCCCCAACGACGAACCTGTGATGAATACCGCAGAGGTCCACACCATTGAGCATCTGGGAGCTACCTTTTTAAGAAATCACCCGGTTTACGGTTCCAAAACGGTTTACTTCGGCCCCATGGGCTGCCGCACCGGATTTTATCTCCTGCTGGCAGGAGACTATGCATCAGAAGATATTGTAGACCTGATAAGAGAAATGTTTGTTTTTATCCGTGATTTTAAAGGGGAAGTCCCCGGCGCCTCTCCCAGAGACTGCGGCAATTATCTGGATATGAATCTGGGCATGGCCAACTATCTGGCGAAAAAATATCTGGATGAGGTCCTGACAGACATCTCCAAAGACCGGCTGGTGTATCCGGAATAAACCATGCCGCAAGAGTCCAATACCCCGATGCAGGTTTACTGCCCCTTATGCCTGCATCGGGGTCTTTGCCTTCTCTGTACCGGGATCTTTTTTCGTATCCCAGTCCTCCAACTCTCCGGGATCTTCCGTCTCATAAAAAAACACTTCTTCCATGTGCTTTTTCAGAACCCTTTTTCCTCCTGTATCCCCTCGAAGCTCCATCAGCTCCGGCACAAAGCGTTCATGAAAGATCACCGGATTTCCCGGAACTTTCCCATAAGACATACAGCCGATCTTTTTTCCGCTTTTTTCAAAATCTGCCAGAAAGTTTTCCACAGTCTTTTTTCGGAGAAAAGGCTGATCTGCCACAAAAAACATGTAGTAATCCTCTGCCTCCCCACACTTATGGCTTTCCGCCGCCTTCAGGCCGATCTGAAGAGAAGAGGAAATCCCTCTTTCGCTGCGGGGATTTTTCACCCCGAAGATCCCCTGTCTTGCGGCTTCTTTTATGATCTCTTCATACTGGCTGACTACTGTCAGAGAATCTGCCAGGCCTTCCTCCTGTATCTCCTTCAGTCTTTCCATGGTCCACAGATACATAGGCTTTCCCTTAATGGGATACAGCAGTTTATTTTCTCCGAATCTTCTTGAAAAACCTGCTGCCAGAAGGATCATATGGATACCCTTTTTCTCCTCCCGGGAATGAAGGAACACCGGGACAGACAGCCCGGCTTCCATGCGGGCTCTTACTTTTTCCGGATCTTTCAGAAGATCCTGCTGATTCAGTATCACGGCAATCTTTCTCCCCGGGTATTGTCTTTTTAATGGTTCCACATATCCCTTTTCCAGCAGTTTCCCCAGCAGCTCTCCGGTAAGCACGGCTGTTCCTGAGCCTAGGAGCTTCCTGGCATATTCCAGCCTGTGGCAGACCTGCTCCAGAGGTCTTCCCAGGGCCGACGCCCCTGCCAGGATCAGGATATGGGTGGTATCTTCCCGGATCACCGGTTCCTTTTTTCCCGGCACTTTTACCGGGAATTTTCTGGAACCGTCTGCCTCTATCAAAACCCCTTGAGCTTTGGAAGCTGCCTGAAAGTATATCCTCTCAGAAAGGCCCCGGATCTTTTCCGGGGTCTCGCTGGCGGAACCGGCGATCACCACCCCGGGAGTCTCCAGCGCTTTTCTGATATTTTCTGCCGGCTGATCGATCCAGCCCCTTCTTCCAAGGATCTCCGGCCGTTCCATATGAACGGTGGTAGTAACCAGCACTCTTTTCCCCCGCCCTGCCCAGTCGTCAGCCAGTTCCAGGATACAGGAAGTCTTCCCTCCGGCTCCCACAAAGGAAATCACTGGTTTTTCTATATTTCCCATCTTTTCTATGATCTGATACAGCTTCATCTTTCCAACACACCCTTTTCATAGGCGCTGACCAGCTCCAGGACGCTTCCTGCGATACATCTGGCCTTATCTGATATCCGGGCGCAGTAAGCCTGGGACTCCTTTCTGGGATCTACATCTGCAATCTTGAAATACTCCGTCACCGGGTATCCCTCCTGGATGATCCCTCTGAGGACTCCGGAAATCTCTGTATACACAAAAGCCGGCTTTCCTTCTCTTTCTATCCAGCCGATCCGGCTTCCCTTTTCCACCCAGTCCCCGATTTCTTTTTCCTGATGAAAAATCCCCGGACAGGGGGAATGGATCACTCTTTCTTTTCCGTAACCCCCGATCACCCCGGGGACTCCCGTATTGGGTATCGCTGTGCCCTGAGAAAGGATCCTCCCCAGATAATGTCCCCTCTTCGTCTCGATCACATAATCCACGTCTTCCCCTGCCGTAAATCCTGGACCCAGGGCTATGGTCAGCTCTGCCATATCTCTTCTGGTCCCCAGGTTCTTCTTCGCCAGGATCCCGTCTACCAGAATATCCGGATGATACTGTTCCAGGCACTTTCCCTGGGGATCCACCAGCAGCCGGGGGCGATCCCAGGATACTTCCGCCAGAGCCTGCCCAAAGCTTTCTGTACGGGTGCAGGTCAGGCCTTCCACCTCCATAGCCCCTTCATAAACCGCCTGGCAGAAAGATACCAGACGGCGGATAGCCGAAGGGCGCTGGCATTCCAGAATGATCACCGGATAGCCGCTTTTGCAGAGTCTGTGTATGACACCCGTCGCCAGATCGCCGCCGCCTCTTACAATAATAGGCTTCATAAGCTTCTCCTCCCGGCTCTCACGGTTTAATGATCAGATCCGCTTTTGCCTGGGTCTCTGTGATCACATACATATTTACAATAGTTCCCACTGCCAGCTTCTCTTTCATCTTATAAAAGTCCAGACAGGTACCGCAGGTACAGATCCTGACCCCTTCCTTTTCCAGGGTCTTCAGATCCTCCAGGACCGGCGAACCTTCACAGGTCAGAAAGGCCCCCTTATTATAGAATAAAACCGTGTCCGGCAGTTTTTCCAGCTGGGTCAGGGAATAAAGAAAGCCTTTGATCAGGATCTGTCCCAGTTCCGGATCCCCCTCTCCCATTTTGTCAGAAGAGATCACCACCACGGTATTCTTCTGCCCCTGAGGTACACAGGAAATATACTCCGGCTCTTTTTCTTCCCGGGAGCTTCCCTCTTTTTTCACTGTGATCTTCACTTCATAATGCTTTTCTCCCAGTTTTCTCATCTCATAATCCGCTTCCTGGGAATTGGCCAGTTTTCTCAGATTTTCTGCAGCCACTTCATTATCCACCTGGACCATGACCACATCCCCCGGCCGGCTTTTATCCATTTCCTTTTTTGCAAGTATTACCGGTTTCGGACAGGTCATGCCCATAGCGTCTACTCTTTTTTCCATGCTCTTTCTCCTTCTCCTTTACGGATATAGATATACTCTGTAGATCCCTGCCGCCTGGATCTCTCCATTGTCCGCCGCCTGACGAATCTGCTCTTCTTCCTCCGGCTCTGCACACCAGGCAATGCCGCATTCTGCAGATATTTCACTTGGAAGAGGGATGATCCTTCCGGGAATCTGGTTTTTCTGACAATATTTCTCCGCCGCCATAGCCTGGGTAGTTGTCAAAAAAGCTACTACCAGTTTTTCTTTCTTCTCTCTCATAGATTTTTCCCCTCTCCCATATATGAGTTCTTTTACTATAATAACAAAACCGGGACAGAAATCAAGAATGCAAATTTTTTCAAAAACCTGTTGACAGAGATATTTCTTTTTGATAGAATACATAACTGTGATACGCAAAATCATCGTTTGCTGCCTTGGCTCAGTCGGTAGAGCGTCGCCTTGGTAAGGCGGAGGTCGGCGGTTCAAGTCCGCTAGGCAGCTCTGAAAAGAACTCTTGAAATTTCAGGAGTTCTTTTTTTGTACATGTCTGCCGGATCCGCATATCCCAAAGATCAGGCTTCCTCTATTTATCTCCATTCTTCCTCTAATATAGCCATAAGGATATCGTCCCCGTATTGATCCCCATCTTTTACTGCATCCCGGAGAACTCCCTCTCTTCGGAATCCGGCTTTCTCATAAGCCCTTATAGCCCTCGGGTTAAAAGAAAAGACATCCAGCTCCACCCGGTGGAGCTTCACCTCCCGGAAAGCAAAATCCAGGGTGTGTTTGATCGCCCAGGATCCGATCCCTTTTCCACAGTCTTCCGGATGGAAAACAGCGATCCGGAAATTCGCCTTTCTCAGCTCCCAGTCGATTTCATTGAGCACACTTTCCCCTATGATCTTTCCCTGGGGAGAAAAGATCAAAAAATCGTATCGGTCTTTGTCTTCAACACACTTTTTCAGGAAGCCCACTACCTCGTCATGGGAAAAGTCCGTCCGGCTGCCTGTCAGCCTGGCAATTTCCGGATCAAAAGGGTGAAAATTGTTTTTATAATATTCCTCAGCGTCTTCCTTTCTGGCCAAACGGAGGCTATAGCCGTCTTTCTCATAAGCCTTGTTCCTGTGGGAAACGCAGTATTCATACAGGTTAAAATCCGCCCAGCCTGTATCCTCATAGAAAATATTCAGAGAACCTGCATACTGAAAGCCTACCCGCTGATACAGCTTCTCTGCCGGAAGGTTCCCTGCCAGAACATCCAGACGGACAGCCTTCAGCCCTCTGTCCGCCGCTATCTTCACTGTCTCTTCCATCATCTTTCTCCCCAGTCCCCGGCCAAAGAATCTGGGATGAACGCCAAAGGTATGCACCGCCAGGACCTGGTCCTCCCCGGCTTTGGTCGGCCAGGAGATTTCCTGATACCGCTCATTGCAGGTCTGGTTTAAGATCATGCATGCTGCGGTCTGTCCCTCTTCTTCCCCTATATAAAGCTCCCCTTTTTCAAGGGCTTCCCTGAGCATTTCCAAGGTAGGATAGATGTCCTTTTTCCATCCGGGCTTATATTCTGCGTCCTGTATCTCCTCAATAAGTGAATCATAAAAATCCTTTACTTTTCCCAGTTCCTCTATGTTTCCGATCCTTATGCCAAACATCTCTTTCTCCTTAATCTGTCCTGCTCTCTCCCCGGCGTTTGTCTGTTCTGCCGTCTATTCTCCGGAGCTGTATTTCCAGCTTCTTACTCCTCTGCACACTTTCCGTAAATACAAAGATTGAAGGTCTTGTCGCCCTTTGTAACCGCTTTTTTCATAACTCCTTCCAGAACAAATCCATTCTTTTCCAGCACCTTTCTGGAAGGCGTATTGGGCTCATAGACCAATCCGGTGATGCGGATAAGCTCCAGTTCTTTATAAGCCAGGGGACAGATCTGTCCCACTGCTTCCGTCATGATCCCCCGGGAATAGTATTCTTGATTCAGCATATAGCCGATCTCTCCGTCCCTTCTGTAAACATCGGCTTTTCTCTCCACGGAAATATTTCCAACGATCTTTCCGTCTGCCAGGATCGCCCGGAAGACCCCTTCCTTTCCCTCCTGCTTTTCCGCCATGCCGATCCACCACCGGGCGTTCTCCTCTGTATAAGGATAGGGCAGACGGTCCGAGAGAAACTGCCTGTCTGCATTGTGGCATAACCAGGCCAGATCTTTTTTATCTTCCAAAGTCCAGGGTTTTAATTCTATTTTCATGAGTACGCTCTCCTCTCCTGTAAGATGTCTACATTCTATCACAGAGCGGTTCCCGTAACAACCGGCGATTCTTCACAGCTTTAGACCTTATGGATTCCTTCTTCTCCTCACTGCCAAGGCTGTTACAGCCCCGGCAAAGACCAGTATACAGAAAAGTTCAGCAACAGGCCCTTCGTCTCCTGTTTTCACAGAAGCAGTGCCGGAGGATCCCGCCGGGGCTTCCTGTGGTTCCGGCTCTTTATTCTCCACCGGGATCTCGGTCTTATGTTCCGGATAGCTTACCGTCTGGTTTTTGTCTTTCAGATCCCTGTGGGCATTTACTTCTTTATCCTTTACATACAGGCTTTCAAAAACCACGATCTCCGGACTTTTCAGCGCTGTGCTGTCAAAGGAAAACTCCAGGACTACAGCGCCTTCTGCTTTTTCCGGGGTAAAAGTCTTTTCTCCGGTAACTTCCTTTTCGTTGATCAGAAGTGGGGTTCCGGTGGATTTATTCATCAGGATTCCTTTCAGGGTATACTCCTGTCCTGGGATCAGGTTCTGGTAAGTCACCGTATCTGCGATCACCGTCTGCTCCTTCCGGGTTCCCTCCTGAAGTCCCGTCTCTTTATCCTTTGCCTGGGTTTTAAGATCCGGATAATGAACGCTCTGAGCCTCGTCATGGATATCTGCATGAGCGGCCACCTCTGCCCCGTTATACAGAAGCTTCTCAAAGGCCACCACCGTCTGTCCGTGAAGTAACGTGGAATCCAGTTCATAGACCATCTCTATGCTGCCCTCTGCTTTTTCCGGAGTAAAACTTTTCTCCTCTGTGATCTCTTTCCCTTTTCCGTCTTTTACCGGTTCCCCGGTTTCTTTATTTATGAGCGTGCCCTTCACCGTATACTCTTTTTCAGGAAGCAGCCCCGCATAGGTAACGGTATCCACCACAGCGGCCTTCCCGCTGACGGTTCCGGTATGGTTCCCGGTAATACTATCCGCTGCATTGGTGTGGAGCCGGGGAAAGGTCACCGTCTGTCCCTCGTCGCAGATATCCTTGTGCTCCCCGATGAGATGCCCGTCGCTGTACAGCTCTTCGTAGACAACGACCTGCTTTCCTGCCAGGGCAGAAGCGTCAAAGGTGAAGTTCACTTTTACTGTGCCGTCCGGAGCCTCTGGTTTAAAGCTGGTTTCTGCCTTGATCTCTTTTCCTTCGGCGTCTTTTGCCGGTTTCCCGCTTATTTTATCCATAAGAGTTCCCAAAAGCCGGTATTTCTTTTTGGGCTGAAGGTTTTTATAGGAGACCTCATCCGTCAGGGCAGCCTCCTCATCTGCTTTTGCCATATTGGCGTTTGTTTCCTGATCCATAGCCTTTGTGCTGATCTCAGGAAAATGGATCGTCTGATCTTCGTCTGTAATATCCTTGTGATCGGTTATCAGATTTTCCTTTAAATATAATTCCTCAAACACTACCACGTCTGCTCCGGCCATCCTGCTGCTGTCAAAGGTAAATTCCATCTCTACAGAGCCCATTGGCTTCTTTGCAGAAAAAGTCTTCTGTGCAGTGACCGGATTTCCCTTATCATCTGTCACCGGTTCCCCAGTCTCCTGATTCATGAGAGTTCCCTTTAAGGTATATTCCTCTCCCTTTTGCAGGTTCGCATACGCAACGGTATCGATGATCGTGGTATTTTTCCCCGCCGGGGCATAATGTCCTTCTGTGCTGCTGTCCATGGCTGTAGTCCTGATCTCTGCCAGGTCGCTGTCGTCTGTCAGGGTTCCAAGCGGAATGGTATAGTGATCTCTGTATATGGTAATTTCAACAGAAAGAAGCTTATAGCCTTTATTTTCTTCGCATCTCTGCTCTTCGATCCTATAAGTATCATAAGGCAGCGCACCTTTCTCATCATTTACCGGTACCTCTTTATCTGTGGTTCCGGAAAACCAAAGGCCGTCTTTGGAGGTTTCTCCCCGGTTTGTGTTCTGGCTATGGGGATTCCATGCAGAAGAAGTATCCACCTGGCCGTTTATATCCGATACCACTATATGGGATTCCCCTGTGGTCTTGCTGGTGATCTTAAAGGGTACGTTCGCCAGCCGCTCCAGGGTGCCGTCTGCTACTTTTACAAATTTCAGATCTCCCCGTTTTATCTGGTTTTGGATGGCGCCTTCCTTATGATCCAGAGAAACGATCTTGCCCTCTTCCCGGATCTGGAAGGTCCTGGTTTCGGCTCCATCTGGCAGATAGCCGTCTGGCGCCTGAACTTCCGCAACCTGATAGGTACCGTAAGGCAGCCAGTCTTCGGCTGATGTCCAAAGACCGTTTTCCTCTGTTTCCACCGTTGCGATCACTTCGCCAGGATCATACATCCGGCCATCCACCAGAACGGCGTTCGCAGAGCAGTTGGTAATGGTAAATCTCCCTCCTTTTAAGACTGCGCTGCCCTGGGGCTTTCGCTCATTAGTCTCTATACTCCATTTCGCAACTCTTACGCCCCCTCGGATAATCTCTTCCCTGCTGGCTACAGTTTTATAGAACACCTCACTGGCGCTGTCTTCTGCAGTAAGCTCCAGGCTGTAGGTCTGAGGGTCTGTCTGATATCCGGGAGAAGGGGTTTTTTCTTTTACTGTATAAGTACCCAGAGGCAGTTTTTCGCTTTCTCCCTTCCCCTCTTTATCCGTAGTGATTGTATTTACCACTTCATTGCTGCTGTTCCGTATCTCGTATACAGCGCCTTCCAGGCTTGCCTGTCCTTGCGCCTCCCCTTTCTCAGAATCTGTTTTCTGGAGCCGGATAACTCCTTTCTGAGAAGTTTCCAATACAACCGGCCGATTGTATGTTTCCACGATTTCTTCCGTCCCATCTGAAGTGACCGGGCAGATAAAGATTTCCGGGTTAAGCAGATATCCTGCCGGAGCCTTGGTTTCCTGGATCGTTACGGTTCCAAGGGGTAAAGTGGGATTCCCATTTGGCATATAATAAAAGTCGTCCCCTGAAATTTTTGCTTTCTCATCAAATGGCACAACCCCATCTTCATTCGTCTTCATGATCCAGGTCCGCTCAGGATCGATCCCCTGCAGGGACGGATCCGTATCATAAATTCCTTTATAATATTTAATTGTAAATTCCGCATTTGCCAGGGAAGCCCCACCCGGAGATTTCCTTTGCTCTTCTTCCTCATCAGCCTTTTCAAGCAAAATTGCGGCAGGATTGCTCTGAGGAATATCCTGGCAGCTGTATGTAACCGTCTGTCCTCCTGTAACTGTAACGGTTTCTGTGGCAGTATCCAGCGCATACCCCGACGGAGCTTTCAATTCCCGGATATCATAATTTCCTTCCGGAAGATCCTCTGCCCTGGCATAACCATTCTCATCTGTTATCAGCACTGCCGCCTGTTCATCCGTTCCCTGCGCATATACGCCGTACTCCGCTCCGGCCAGGCTGCCATATGCAGGGTTATCCTCCGTCCATTGGGGATTTCCGGAGGCTTTCTGAAGTTCAATGGATCCCTTTTGAAGATCCCAGCATCCTCCCATGGTCTGTCCCCTGCCATCTACGTTGAAATAAAAGGCTTTAAAGGAACCCGGCGGATCCGGAAGACTTTCTATATTACGGATCTCCCACAGCAATTCTTCTTTCAGATTGTCAGGCGTGCCGAAAAATGCATCCATATCCCCTGTATAACAATAAGATACAATGCAGTGGCTCATTGCATATTCGCTGTCTTCGCTCCACTCCACAGCTCCTATATTGCCGAAAGCAGCTCTATAGGTTTCATATCCCGGGCCGCCCAGCACATAATACATAGCCTTGCGCAGCAGCCCCTCTTCCATAACTGTTGTCTTATAATATCCGTCAGAAGGCGCTGTTTTTCTGGGTTCCAGACAATACGCATAGCGCCCGTCCACATGGAACCAATGGGTATAATAATCGTGATAATAAACCTTCTCCCCAGTGTCCAGGTAAATTGTTTCCCCGCCATCCCGGACCTCCGGAGGGGCGGCGGCTTCACCGGTTTCTTCTTGTGCCGCTGCAGATGTGAGCTCTTCCCCGTTCTCCCCTGTATCTATCATTGTTTTATAAAAAGCTATCTGATACCCGGTCTCCGCTGCCTGGATCTCCCGGAAGGTCCCTTCAGGACTTTCCGTAGAAAGAGGTTCCTCCAAAGCGGCTTTGCCGGCATTCTTCTCCCCATCCTTTCGTTCTATACTTTCTTTTCCTTCTCTGACAGATACCGGAAGCTCTTTTAATTCTTCTGTTTTCTCTCCGGCAAAAGCCGGAGCATTCTGAAAGAATAAAGAAAACCCCAAAACTGCCGCCAGGACATATACCACTGTTCTTTTTAACCTTTTCATATATGGCTTCCTTTCTTATTTTTTTGTTTTCAGGTACAAAAAGATACTCCTTAGAGTTCCTCTGAGATCATGCTTCCCCTTCCGGGTCCACCTGCACAATGGCACCGCCTCCTTTCCAGCAGAAAACAAATCCTCTTCAAAGCCTATAACCGGCAATTGCAGGCATATCCCCTGGGCCTAACGCCGTCAGGGCAAAAAATGTTTGGGATATATGGTGCGAATGCACCCGGAGAATTAAGCCGACAGGCTCAAAAAATGTCCGATAATAGATAAACGAAAATCTTATAAAAAATCAGTCTGCAAAGGGAATCTCTTAAAGATACAACTCTGAAATGAATAAAGAATGAACCTAGACTTCTGAGAACTGTATAAGAATCTGTTCTCGTAAATAAGATTTGTTTTCATCTTGCTATCTTTTCTAGTTAGTATATACCGGATTTTACAAAGTATCAACTGGAAATG